>JBBQUE010000341.1:0-4707 GCA_038212805.1 Bryobacterales bacterium
CGCTGCACGTCGGCCACCGTCAGTCCGAACTTAGCGGCCTCGAGACGATTCACTTCGATATTCAGGTAAAAGCCCTGGGAAATGCGTTCGGCGAATATGGAACGCGAGTGCGGAACACCGGCCAGCAATTGCTCGATTTGCGCCCCGATTTTCTGAATACCATCCACATCAGGCCCCTGGATTTTCATTCCCAAGGGGGTCTTAATCCCCGTGAGGGCCATATCCAGGCGGTTCTCAACCGGCATGGTCCAGGTGTTGGAAAGTCCGGGGATCTGGAGTTTTTCATCCATTTCCCGGATGAGTTTTTCATAGGTCATCCCCGCCGGCCATTGGGCGCGAGGCTTCAGCATCACCGAGGTGTCATACATGTCGAGCGGAGCATTATCCGTGGCGCTGTCGGAACGGCCGACGCTGCCGAAGACTGATTCCACTTCCGGAAAGGAGCGCAGAACCCGGTCTTGCTCCTGGAGAAGCTGGGTGGCCTGGGTCATGCCGATACCGGGCAAAGCGGTGGGCATGTACAAAGCCGACCCTTCGAAAAGGGGAGGCATGAACTGGCTGCCAATTCCCAGCGCCAGGGGAAGGGTGAGCAGCAGAAATAACAAATTGACCAACAGGGTGGTCTTACGATAGCGAAGGCATAGCCGGAGAATCGGCAGATAAAGAGCCTGGGTGATGCGGGAAATCGGGTTTTCGGATTCCGGGCGCAACTTACCCCGAATGAAGACAATCATGAGCACCGGAACCAGGGTGATCGCCAACAGTGAGGAGCAGCCGACGGCCAGGGTCTTGGTCCAGGCCAGCGGCCGAAACATTCTGCCCTCCTGGGCTTCAAGCAGGAACACCGGCAGGAATGAGACCACGATAATCAACAGGGAGAAAAACAGCGCTGGACCCACCTGTCTGGCGGCGGCGATGAGAACGCGTTTTCTTTCGGCATCCGGCACCGGCTGATGAGTACCATCCGCGGCAATCTGCCGTTCTGACAGTTGCCGGTAACCGTTCTCGACCATCACGATGGCGGCATCGACCAGCACACCGATGGCCAGCGCCAGCCCTCCCAGCGACATGATGTTGGCGCTTACGTGCAGGAGATACATCGGGATAAAAGACGCGAGCACGGCAATGGGCAGAGTGAGAATAGGAATCAGCGCGGACCGCAAGTGAAAAAGAAAGATAATAATCACCAGGCTGACGATGATTGCTTCCTGCAGCAAATCACTCTGCAACGTGTGCATTGATTCCTGGATCAGGGGCGCTCGGTCGTAGCCGGTTTTAATTTCCACCCCGGCGGGGAGCGATGGTGCAATCTGCCCAAGTTTTCGTTTGACGGCGTTGATCACGTTGAGCGCATTCTCGCCATCGCGCATCACCACAATTCCGCCCACGGTTTCTCCCTCGCCCTGCCACTCCGCCGCCCCTTCACGGACGTCGGGGCCGAAGGCGACAGATCCGAGGTCGCGCAGGAGCACGGAGGTTCCATTCTTGCTTTGAATGGAAACGTTCTCCAAGTCGGATAGCGAGCGGAGGTAACCGAGACCGCGAACCATGTACTGCGCGCCATTGAGCTCTAGCAGGCGTCCCCCTACTTCGCTGGTGCTGGCGCGGACACGATCGATTACAGTCGCCAGCGGAATTCCGTAGGCCAGCAGCTTGGCCGGGTCGAGTTTCACCTGGTACTGGCGGACGAACCCTCCGATAGTCGCTACTTCGGCAATCCCCGGAACCGTCTCCAACTGATAGCGAACATGCCAATCCTGAAGGCCGCGAAGGTCCGCCAGGCTGTGCAGGTGGCTGTGGTCCACAAACACGTACTCGAAAACCCAACCGGCCCCGGTGGCATCGGGCCCGATCGCGGGGTGGACGCCTTCCGGCAGCCGGCCGCCGATCTGTTGCAGGTACTCGAGTACGCGCGACCTGGCCCAATAAAGGTCGGTCCCATCTTGAAATACTACGTACACATACGAGTCGCCGAACATGGTCAGGGCGCGAACTGCTTTTACCCTGGGGGCGGAGAGCAGGCTGGTCACGATCGGGTAGGTCACCTGGTCTTCCAGGACGTTGGGAGGCCGGCCCGGCCACGAAGTATGCACGATGACCTGGACGTCGGAGATATCGGGCAGGGCATCAAGGGGAATCCGCTGCAACGACCAGACCCCCGCAAATAAAAGCACAACGGTTGCGGTGAACACCAGGAATCGGTTCCCGGCGCACCATTCGATGATTCGGGAGATCATTTACATTCCCCCCGTGGCAGTGATGGTCAATTTTTTCTGGGCGATGATCTGGCCCTTCTGCCGGGCCTCGATGGTGACTTGCCAGCTTCCTCCGGAACCCAGATCGCCCTGGCCTTCATAATTTCCACCGCCTTTGTCACTCAGTGTGGCGACCACCCGCATAGCCGCCATTCCCATGGCGGACATGGCGGGCATATAGAAAGTAGCGCTGACCTCGGCGCCAGTGACTTTGTCGCCGCCGGGCGCTGTGAGTTGGACGCGAAAAATATTTTTCCCTTTACGCGGGGGTTCTGGGTCGGAACTGAACACGATGATGGCCGCTGGGGTGGTATCCGGTCGGTTCATGACGGAAGCAGCGCCGGCCCCGGGAGGTGGCGGGGCAAACGCTCCGGCCGCAGCTTGCAGTTGCGCCTCTGAATCAATCAGAAAATTGGCCGACGTTACAATTCTGTCCCCAGGCTTTAATCCACTTAGTACAACCACATCCTCGCCCGAAGGCGTACCCGCTTCCACGTCATGAGGCTCCAGGTTGCCGTTGCCGCGATCCATGAAAACCAGTTGCCGCTTACCGGAGTTAAAGACCGCCGACGCGGGAATCATCAGCTTGCTGCCCATCGAACTTTTCAGCACAACATTCACGAACATGCCGGGGACAAGCTTCCGGCCGGGATTTGCAATCGCCACCCGCACCCGAGTGGTTCGGGTGGCCATATCGACTTGAGGCAAAATTTGTTCGATGCGCCCATTGAACGATTTGTCGGGATAGCCATCCACGGTCACGGTGGCGCGCGCTCCTGCCCGCAGCCTGCCAATATCGTTCTGGAACACCTGGGCGTTAATCCAAACCGTGGATAAATCCGAGATGGAATAAAGTTTGGTTTCGGGCTGCACATACATGCTGGCCAGTGCATTTCTTTCGGTCACGTAGCCGGAGACGGGAGAATTTACAGTGATCTCGCCGCTGACCTGGCCGGTGCGCATGAGCCGGGCAATTTCCTGGGGTGGAACTTCCCATTGCCGCAACCGCTGTTCGGCCGCGCTGACCAGTGAAGCGGCGCCTGCGGCCACTCCCTCAATGGAGCTTTCGCGGAGCGCCGCGCGGTTCTGCCTCGCCAGCAGGTATTCCCTCTCGGTAGAAACTACCTCGGGGCTATACATGGAGAGCAGAGCATCATTCTTGCGAACGTAACGATAAGTGCTGTTCACAAAAACTCTTTTGACAAATCCGGGGAAGCGTACATGAACATCGGCAATTTTCCGCTCGTCAATTTCCACCGTGCCGGTTAGGTGAAGCTCGTCCGAGATATCTTTGAACTCCGCCGTTCCCATCTTTACGCCGATGCTTTGCATGCGCTGCGGGGTCAACTGAATGGGGACAAGCGGCGCCTCCGGTGAAGCCGGCGGTTCAGTCTTATCCTGCGCGGCGGCCGTGGAACGCCAGCTCGACTCCGCGGCGGCTGGTTTATTCTCTTCTGCGGCGGAGCGATGCCGGGCCCACACCATCAACAAGCCGGCGGCCAGCAGGAGATTCGACGCAATCGCGATCTGAAAACCTCTTCGATAGTTATTCATTGCACTGGCACTCCTGTCTGCCTTTCCAAAGCTGCGATGGCTACGTTGTAATCGGCCAGCACTTTCTGCTGTTCCAGTTGCAGGGTTAACACATCGGAAAAGTATCCCAGCAGGGTCTCAAAATTTTGCTGGCTGGATTCGTAGGCGGCGACGCCGGCCCGCATCACCGCTTCGGCCTGGGGAACCAGGCCTTCTTTGTAGATCTTCAATTGTTCAGCGTTGGCCTGGGCCTGCAGATACTGGCTCTGGGCTTCTTCCTGCATTTGATGAAGCTGAGAATCATACTGGCGGCTGGATCTTTCAATTTGCTCGGTGGCTTGCGCCACTTCTTCCCGCTGTCGCGCGCGGCGCGGAATCCGTATTCCCAAGGTAAGCATGTAGTAATCGCGAAACCGGCTGCCGGTGCGCTGGTACATGTACTGCAGGTTGAAATCGGGCTTGGCATCCCTGGCGGCGATTTCCAGTTGCAGTTTATCTTTGGTCAACATTTGGGATTGCGCGTTCAACGCAGGATTGTCGCGCCCCACATGGGCCAGCAATTCCTCCGGGCCCAGTAGCAGGGGCTGGAACGATAGGGTTTCGGTGAGGATGTCAGGCGACGCCTGGGGGCGAGCCAGCAATTGTTTCAGTTTGGCCTGGAGCTGGCCGATTTCCAGATGGCGCATGGAAAGGTCGCGCAGAATCTTGGTGCTCTGCAACTGCGCTTTGAGAACGTCTTGCTGGCTCCCTTGACCGACGCGATAGTGAGCTTCCGCGACTTTCACGGTTTGCTGCAGCAGTTGCTGGTTGCGCCGCAGAATCTCGCTGGTCTGCTGGAGGTATGCCAGGTGAAAGTAGGTGGCCTTGACTTGCTCGATGATCTGCCGGCGCACCAACTCCGCGCTTTCCCGCAACGAAT
>JBBQUE010000342.1:0-4693 GCA_038212805.1 Bryobacterales bacterium
CAGGAATGAACCCAAGCCGGAACCCAAGCCGGAACCCAAGGCGGATCCTGAACCGGAAAAATCGGAGAATGAACCCAAAGCCCCTAACCCAACCCACGCCGGTCCACACCTGGTAACACCTATCGTCCGCCAGCCTGAAACCGGAGACGAACCCCAAGCAGCCACCCCCTCCGAACCATTTTCCTCACCGCAGCGTCACCATCCACTGGAATCCGAATGAGGGAAGATGAACCCGGATACCTCACAGGTAGGTTCCGTTGCCCACGGATTTTGCGTATCGCAGGTGGCAGTGCCGCCATCGACCTAGCTTACAATTTCTCTCGTTCCGAAGGCTTCAAATCCGAAACTGCATTGGTCAGACTGTGTCATGGTGGAGGCCATTCCTTCTTTGGTGGTAACTGCTTGTTGGCAAAATCAGCCATGCCACGCTTGACGGCCTCTTGCCGTTACCTATCACAAATCCGGGTTAGTTAGCCCATCACCATCTTTTCGGGGTTGAAGTACGACACATTTGAGAGCAAGGCCGGTGCCGCTGCGCGCATCCCAAACACCGCATCTTCCACCACGGCCTTGCGGCTGCGGACCGATTCGAAGAAGTTCAGATGGTGGGCGTACTGCTCGGTATATCCCGGGGGCATGACATAGCGCACCTCGGTTTGCGGGCGCATGCTGTCGGCATTGGCCGCGCTGGGCGGGTACTTGGCGCGGTTTTCAGCCCGGATCTGCTCCGCGATTTGCTTCGAAAACGTCTCAGCGGTCGTTCCCGGGTTCACCTGCTTCGGCTTCTTCGAAATCGTGATCGAGTTGCCCACCGATAGATTCAATACGCCCTCGGTCCCAATGAACCGGAACCCTGCCTGGTCGCCGCCGCCCGCCTCAAAGTTCACCCGCAGGCTCAGTTCAAACGCCGGGTGCTTGGCGGTTTTCGGATACTCGTACATGCCCATCATCAGATCCGGCACGTCGCGCCCATCCTCCCAATAATGGGTGCCGCCCATGGCGCAGATACGCGTGGGCCCAATCGAATCCATCACGAAGTGGATGCCGCTGAACTGATGGACGAACAGATCGCCCGCGATCCCCGTGCCGTAATCCTGGTAATTGCGCCAGCGGAAAAGGCGGATGGGTTCGAACGGGCGCTTAGGCGCACGTCCCAGGAACCGATCCCAATCGATGGTGTCGGTGGAGGCATCTGGCGGAATGGAATACTGCCAGGCACCCAGAGAGGAACTGCGATCCCACCAGGCTTCCACCATATGAACTTCCCCGATGTCACCCTGGCGGATGATATCCCTGGCCTTCTGGTATAGTACCGAGCTGACGCGCTGGCTGCCTACCTGCAGAATACGGCCGGTTTTGTTCTGCGCCGCTACCACCCCAGCGCCGTCCTCAATCTTTTGCACCATGGGCTTTTGGCAGTAGACGTCCTTGCCGGCGTTCATGGCATCAATGGAAATGCGGCTGTGCCAGTGATCGGGCGTGGCCACAATCACAGCGTCCACGTCCTTGCGCGCCAGCACTTCGCGGTAGTCCCGGGTAGTGAAGACGTCGGCTCCATGGCGTTCACGCGCCAGTTTCAGCCGGCCATCGTAGACGTCAGCCACGGCGGCTAGTTCCACACCCGGAACTGTCACGGCCGTCTGGACATCGCCTTGGCCCATGATTCCCAAACCGATACAGGCGACACGAATACGATCGTTCGCAGGGCGTGGGTGGACCTCCTGGGCGAACGCGGCAAGGCCGGTGGCTGTCAGACCGGTGCCTAAAAATGAACGGCGCGTGGATGGCATGTGTGGCTACTCTTTCATCCATGATAGTCCAGTTTCGGAACCATATACTGAGGTATGTCGATCCGTGTTGCCCTGCACCATAAGACCGGGTATGTGTATGACCGGGCGGTGAGGCTATCTCCGCAAATTATCCGTCTTCGCCCCGCTCCGCACTGCCGTACGCCCATTCTCAGCTACTCGCTGAAAATCCAACCCAAGCAGCACTTCCTGAACTGGCAGCAGGACCCCCAAAGTAATCACCTGGCGCGGGCTGTGTTCCCGGATCCCGTGACCGAGTTTGTGGTGGAAGTGGACTTGGTCGCGGACCTGACCGTCATCAATCCCTTCGATTTCTTCCTGGAGCCTAGTGCGGAGGAGTATCCCTTTCAATACGATGGGTGGCTGGAAGAGGAACTGGCTCCGTTTCGCAAGCTCTCGCAGCCCGGGCCTTTGGTGGCGGAATATCTGAAGACGATCGACCGCAGCCCGCGCCGCACCGTTCTATTTCTGGTGGATCTGAACGCCCGGCTGCAGAGCGAAATTTCCTACGTGATCCGGATGGAGCCGGGTGTGCAGGCGGTCGAGGAAACTCTGGGGTGCCGCACCGGATCATGCCGGGATTCGGCCTTCCTGCTGCTTCAAATTCTGCGCCATCTGGGCTTCGCGGCGCGCTTCGTTTCCGGTTACCTGATTCAGCTGAAGCCCGACGTGAAATCGTTGGATGGTCCGGTGGGCGCTTCGCACGATTTCACGGATCTGCACGCGTGGACCGAGGTTTATCTGCCGGGTGCCGGGTGGATCGGACTGGATCCTACTTCCGGCTTACTTGCGGGGGAGGGGCATCTCCCGGTCGCCGCAACGCCGGAGCCCATGTCGGCCGCGCCCATTACAGGTCTGGTTGAGCCCTGTGAGGTGCAGTTTCAACACGAAATGACGGTCACGCGCATCCATGAAGATCCGCGCGTCACGAAGCCGTATACCGATGAGCAGTGGGGGGAGATCGATGCCCTGGGCCGGCGGATCGATGAGGAACTCTGGCGGTCTGACGTCCGGCTGACCATGGGCGGCGAACCCACCTTTGTCGCCGTGGAAAACGTCGACCTGCCGGAATGGAATTTCACGGCTACCGGGGAGCACAAGCGAAAGCTCGCGGTGGATTTGCTAAAGCGCTTACGCGGCAAGTTTGCTCCGGGGGCGCTGCTGCACTATGGGCAGGGCAAGTGGTATCCCGGGGAGCCGGTACCGCGTTGGGCACTGAGTTGCTATTGGCGCAAGGACGGAGTGCCGGTGTGGCGGAACTCCGATCTGATCGCGGACGATCAAAAAGATTACGGGTTCACCCACGCCGACGCGCAGCGCTTCGCGGAGGCGCTGACACGAAATTTACATATCGATGTCAGCTACTTGCGGACGGCTTACGAAGATCCCGTCCACTACTTGGCCCAGGAGCGGCGCCTCCCGGTCAACGTGGAACCGGGTGATAGCAAGCTGCCGAATCCCGAGGATCGGGAGCGGTTGCGCCGGGTTTTTGAGCGTGGGCTGGATCAGCCGTCGGGGTACGTGCTGCCTCTGGCCAGGCGTGCCGGACTGAGCGGTCCGGAGTGGCAGTCGGGGTTGTGGATGCTGCGGGCGCAGCCTCTGCGCTTGATTCCGGGCGATTCGCCTCTCGGGCTGCGGCTACCTTTGGATCAACTCCCGTGGGTAGATCCCGCCGAAAAGCCCGTGGTGTACGATCCCGATCCGTTTGCTCCGCGCCCGGCGCTGGTCCGTTCCGCGCGGCAGGCCCGAATCGAAGTGGATTACACGCGGACTGCAAATAGCCAGCAGTTACACGAACAGGTTCTTGATGACGTAGATCGCGCGCCGGCCATCGGCCAGTCGGCCCCCTGGGTGGTCCGGACCGCACTATGCGTTGAAGCTCGCGACGGTCGCATGCACTTGTTTCTGCCCCCTACGGAGACTTTAGAGGATTACTTCGACCTCCTCAACATTCTGGAACATACGGCGGACGAGGTTCAGATTCCCATCATTATGGAGGGGTATTCTCCCCCGTGGGATCCGCGCATGGAGAATTTCAAAGTGACTCCCGACCCCGGTGTGATTGAGGTAAACATCATGCCTGCGCGAACTTGGGAGGAGTTGGTTACCACCACCACAGTGCTATACGATGAGGCTCACCTGGCCCGTTTGGGCACCGAGAAGTTCATGCTGGACGGCCGGCATACCGGAACCGGCGGCGGAAATCATATGGTGGTGGGGGGTGCTACTCCGGCCGATAGTCCGTTGCTGCGCCGGCCCGATCTGTTGCGCAGCCTGGCAGCTTATTGGATCAATCATCCATCGCTTTCCTATTTGTTTTCGGGGATGTTCCTGGGGCCCACCAGCCAGGCTCCGCGCGTGGATGAGGCTCGTCAGGACGCACTTTATGAACTGGAATTGGCGTTTACCCAAATCCCCCCGCGTGGCCAGGGGAAGGTAGCCCCTTGGCTGGTAGACCGGGTATTCCGGAACTTGCTGGTGGATGTAACCGGAAATACGCACCGGGCGGAATTTTGCATTGACAAGCTATATTCGCCGGATTCCGCCACCGGGCGCTTGGGGCTGTTGGAACTACGGGCGTTTGAAATGCCTCCACACGCCCGAATGAGCTTGACGCAGCAATTGCTGCTGCGGGCGTTGATCGCGCGGTTTTGGAAGGATCCCTATGAGGCTCCCTTAATCCGCTGGGGCACGCGCTTACACGATGAGTTCATGCTGCCGTTCTTCGTGGAGCAGGACTTCGCCCAAGTGATCCAGGATCTGTCCGGGGCGGGATATTCCTTTCAGCAAGACTGGTTTGCGCCGCATTTTGAGTTCCGCTATCCCCTGTATGGCCGCGTGAACTATCTGGGAATGGAATTGGAACTTCGCATGGCCACCGAACC
>JBBQUE010000343.1:0-4692 GCA_038212805.1 Bryobacterales bacterium
ACCAAAGAGCTGTTCATGAATCTGCAGTACTTCCGCCTCAACTATAACTTCCTGGGTGCAGCTCCGGCAGGTACCTCCGTGGGTTCCGCCGGCTCAGTTTATAGTGGCACCGATGGCAAGGCCTTCACCCTCCCTGCTGTCGCCGCTCTCATGCAGCGCTGGAACGGCTACGACGGTGCGTCCAACCCCAGCCGTACTGAATTAGTGCCCCAAAAGGCCGGCGTCGACCATCAGGGCGAAGTCTTGTATTTCGTGCAGTCCGCATCCGTCCTCCAAGGCGCCCATTTCCGGATGGATGTCTTCCAATCCGGCGATGGCTCCGATCGCGCTTTCATGGGTTCCGACGGCGGGGTCGGCCAGGTCACCGACCTCGGGTTCGGAGTAGATAACAGTTTCACTGCCAACTCTTTCACCGCCGCGCACGAGCTCGGTCATGGCGGATCGCTTCCCGACGAATATGGCGAATGGTGGGAGCGTTGCAATCACAACGGTCCCGGAATCCTCAACAACATTCCCGCCGATCCTTTCTGCGACGAAGGGCGCGACTTCGATCTGGCCGCCAGTCTCTACGGAGGCGGCGCAAGCCCCTATCCCATGATGACCATGGCGGTCGAAATGCGAAACCGCTACTTCTGGCATAACGCGGAGTTCGCGCGCAAACACATTGAGATTCCTCTCTATTCGAAGCACGGCGCTTACCACGAATACAAAGTTCCCGGACATCCCAAATTCCCCTACCGCACCTACGCCTACTGGCCGCTCCGCAAGAAGATGAATCGCAAGAGCGGCAAGCACGGCGCCACCGACATCTACCTTCACGCGCTCGGCAAGGAAACGTTTACCCAGGCACTGATGCCCAACGGTCCCTGGGACGGCATGGTCAGCATCCTCTTGAAGATCGATCTCACGGTGCCCGCCACGGTCAACGTCACCGATGTGCGCGATGCCATTCGAAACGCGATTCTGATCTTTAATCAGCAGTTCTCCGCCACCGGCTCCACCCGCGTGAAGACCGATGATTCTCCTGTCCTCAAGGAAGAAGTGAAGTTCACCAAAGCCGTCGTCCGGTTTTCACCACGCTTCCTGATCTCAAACGTCAATCCCACCCAGACCACATTTCTGTTCGGCGGCGGCTACGCGCAAGACTATGCCGGCTGGCAAGGCTGGGTTAAAACCCACTTCCAAGTCAACGTTGTGGACAACGCCGGCGCGAAAGCGCCCGTGCCCTCCGCATTCAACGCCAAGAAAGGAGGCGCCATGACCTTCGGAATCGATTCCACCAAAGCCTGGAAGCCCACGCTCGCGGCCGACGTGCAGGCACTGTTACCGGATATGCTGGGTATTAAGTTGTCGGGCGCGGTGATCGCCGCCAAGGATCTTACGCCGTTGGTCGACGACGTCATTCACAGCAATGCCAAGGTATCCTAAATGGCGAACTCTACCAGAATGGCGGCCTCTACCCGCCCTCATCCTGGCGATGTCCTTCATGGCATGCGGCCAGCAGGCACCGGCGCGAGGATCAAAAAACTTGATTGAGATTGTACGATCCACGGGACAATCCAACCCTCCCAAAGTGGAGTATACGGCCCGTCCCCTCGAATCCTCCACGGTCCAGACCAGCCGTCCGGCCGTGCCCGTCGCTTCCCCCAATTACGTCCGCGTTCTGGGCAGCGCGGCGCAGAATTCGCGCGTTCCCGGTTCTCTGCACCCCGGCATCTATCAGCTCCGCTGGCAGTCTCCGCTCCCCTCTGCTTCCTCGGCCGTGCTCCTGGCGGGCAACCGCATCCTGGTCCAACGCGCCGGCGGCTGGACTCTGTTCGACCGCGGCGGCAAGCAGATCGCCGAAGGCCTCTCCGGCCGCGCCAACATCACGCTCGACCCCAGTGCCGGCATGTTCTTCGCCCTCGGCAGCGGCAACACCCTGCACGCCCTCGGCCTGGAGCAAGGCGATGTCCGGTTCAACATTCCGCTGGGCTACAACGAATCGTTCATCTGGCCTATGTTCCACCGCGCCGGCAAGCGCATCATCGCCGCCGCCGCCGAACAGCCCATGTTCGCCCCCAAGGTCCATCCCCCCACCCGGTCGCTCTTTCAGGCTATTGAGATTGGCACGCCCATCAAACTCAGCCCCTACAAAGTCCTCCTCTCCGTCGATGTCCAACAGGACCTGATCTTCAAGGAAGCGAACATGATTCCCGTCGCTTCCGGCGATATTCTGTGGGCCGTACTGCCCGGCCTGCTCATCCGCACCTCGCCCGCGCAAGGTATCGACGGAGCCTGGACGGACTCCTTCAAAGCCATCTCCGCCTCCGCCGATGAAGCGGGCTGGCTCCACATGCTGGTTGCCGCGGGACCCACCGAAACCCTTGAATTGTGGATCGTCACCCCCGAAGGCCGCCGCATGGTGCGCGCCCAGGTCCCCGTGGCCTACCGCGATTCCAAGCTTCCGCCCGCCATCGGCTATGATCGCCGTATCTACCTGCGATCTTCCCGGCAGCTGGCGGCATTCTCCCCCCAGGGCGAACTGCTCTGGGAAGCCCAGTCCGCTGCCCCCATCGCCGGGCTGAGCGCCACCCCGGATGGCCGTATCGTGATTGCCGCCGGACGTGACCTCGCCGTCTACGACACCAACGGAAAAAGCACCCCGCTCGCCACGCTCCCCTCCGCTGCCACCACGCCCCCTGTCGTGACTGTGGACGGCGAAATCCTGATTGGCACTGAGGCCGGCCTCTTCTGTTTCGCGGTCCGCTGAGATCCCTGAAAATTCATGTTTGTTCCCTCCGATCCCTTGGAAGTATTGCGTCACGTTCAACTGGCGCCCCGCATGGTGGAAGAATATCGCCCCTTTTCCGAATGCCTGGAATGGCGTCTTTCCCAAAACCACTGGCACACCACGGGCACCGCCAGCTTCACCCAAAGCGAAGTCCCCTACACCATCACCAGCAGCGGTACTTTATCCGCGCAAGCCGCCCGGGTGCTGCATGCCAACTGCCTGGAATCCCCGCCCCAGGACGGAATTCCGGTGCTCGAAACCGGCGCGGGAAGCGGCATGTTCGCCAAGCTGTTCCTTGAGGAATTTGAGCGCTTGAGCGCCAACTCCGGGCACGATTTCTATTCCCGCATCCTCTACCACGTCACCGACGGTTCTCTGGAATCGGTGGATCAATGGAGGCGTTATGCCATCTTTGAGGGCAAACCCACGGTTCTCGGCACCGCCCAGGGCAGCGATCCCTTGCGCATCGATACCGGCTCCGGCGAAGTGCGCGTCTCCGGTTTACGCGCGGTCTTCTGCAACTACGCCATCGATTCCATGGGAGCGGCCGTCCTCCGCCAATCTCCCGGCGGACCCGAAGAGCTGCACATCCGCACCCACATGGTGGCTGACCCCGCCGCTGCTGGAATCCGTTCCGGCCTCACCGTGGACGACCTCCGGCGCATGGCTTCCACCACGGACCCGAAGCTGCTCAGCCTTCTCGAACTGCTCGAATTTGAGTCTGCCTTCCTGCCCCTCTCCCGCCCGTATCCCCACATGGAAGAGGCCCTCACCTTCGGGCACGACTGGCCGCGCGTCATGCTGAACTACGGTGCCATGGATTACCTGGAGCGCGTCCTCGCCGCCCTCGATCCCAGTGGCTGCATTCTCATCAACGATTACGGCATGACCCAGGCCTCCGAATCCGTTGGCCTGGGCTCCATCCAGCGTTTCGGCCCCACTGCCGCCATGGGGATCAACTTCCCGCTCCTGGCCCACCACTTCTGCAGCCGCGGCGTCCGCGCCGGGCGTCCCGCTCTCGATGAGCGCCTTCCCCTGCACCCGCTCCTGCTCACGCTGCGCCCTCTGCCCGCCACCGAGAATCGCTTTCAGGAAACTTTCGCCTGGGAAACCTTCCGCGACATGAACGCCCCGGCTGAGGCCGCCCGCAAACACCTGGAAGCTGGACGCGTGGAGCAGGCCGGCCACATGTACGAACAGGCCCTCCGCGTCCGCCCCCGCGACTGGACCCTCATGGGGGAGATCGCCGAGTTCCTGCTCCGCAACGTCGGAGATTACGAAGCCGGCCGCAAGATGGCCGAAACCGCGCTCTCCATGAATCCCTGGTATTCGGTCTGGCTTTGGAACCTGCTCGGCGACGCCTTATACGCGCTCAACCAGTTCCCCGAAGCGCATGAAGTCTACCAGAAAGCGCAAGCTCTCAGCCCCAAGGATGTCCGTACCGCCCTCAACCTTGGCTACACCTATTGGGAACTCGGAGATGCAGTCCAAGCCCTCCAGGCCCTGGGCCGTGGCTTAGCCGAGGATGGCTCTGGCCAGTTCCGGGAACGCCTCCTCGAAAAACAAGCCCAGATTTTGGCGGGAGTCAGCCAAAGGTTTGGCCGCGAACAAGAATGGCTCGCTCGCCGGGCCGCCCGCATGTCCGCAAACTGAATAGCGCCGCTGATCGTCGAACCCTGTATTTTGATAGATTTGCCTGGTTGCCATTTGGTGCCAGCCGAATCTCCACCGAGCACCCCAGCGCCTCACTCCCGCGCGTTAGCCGCTTGGCCGTCTTCAGCGGCTTCGCGGCGCGGGTGCCGACTTTAAATCTGGGCGCTACCGCATCGTCTTCGGTGGCGCTACCGCCATCACAGATACATTCCGCAGCCTGCGACCCTTTAAAGCCGTGGATTCATGTGCATTGCACCCCGGAACAG
>JBBQUE010000344.1:0-4689 GCA_038212805.1 Bryobacterales bacterium
CAAGATGGCGAGACGCTAAGCGGGCTCAGTTATGCCGCTGATAAGTCCAAAACTCCCGGCGTCGCGCACGAGGAGAACGCGATCACGGTAGAAGTGCCGCCCGGTGCCGTCGTCCTGAAAAATGGCCAGGCAGTCAAGGGCGGAACTACGGTAACGTTGCCGCCGGCTCCCATCCCCGAGCATCCTGTCGAATTCCGATCCGGCACGGTCGACTTCTCACTGCAATCCTGGACCGATTCGTCGCTTGCCTTCTATTCCGGCTCTGCCGTGTATGCGGCGGACTTTACCCTTACTCGAGAAGAAGCAGCCAAGCCGCTCGCAATCGATCTGGGCGAAGTCGGCGTCGCGGCGGAAGCGTGGCTCAACGGCCGGAAGCTTGGTGAACGCGTGTGGCACCCCTTCCGCTTCAACCTCACCGGCAAAGCCATCGCGGGCGTGAACCATCTGAAGATCCGGGTTGCGAATTCAAACGCGGGGTGGCAGTCTCAAGGCGGCACCATCTACCCGGAAGGCAGCTGGGGACTGCGCTACAAGACGGAACTCGACCGCTTGCCCACCATTCGTCCGAACGGTCTGGAAGGGCCCGTGCGCATTCTCACCAGGACGACGCCTCAATATGGAAGCACGGTCAATTCCAGGTAGGCTGGAAACCCGGTGCCGGTGTAGAGCGAGTTCGTTGCCGGCGCGCGCTTCACCCACATCCCCGCCTCGCCGGTACCTGGATTCGGCTCCAGGCGTGGAAAGCTGCTACTCGAAATGTCCAGCCGGATCCGGTGCCCTTTCTCGAAGAGATTGCTGGTCGACCCCAGGTCTATCAGGATTTCCCGCACCTTACCCGGCCGCAGCGGCTCCGCACGGATCTGCCCTTCGGCCAGGTTCATCGCGTAACCATCCGGGTACACATCGATCAGCCGCGCCGTGAAATCGGTGGAGGCCCGGTCCGATGAAATCCAGAGCCGCACAAACACCGGACCCGTTGCCTCCACTACCTTCAATAAAGGGGCGCCGATAAACGAGATCACGTCCGCCCGGTCTACTGACTGGTTCACAATGCAGGTTGAACCGCTGCGCCCGCCTAGCGTCGGATTGGGGTGCTCCGGATTGAACGTGTAGGTGATCGGCTTCGCAGCGGCTTTTGGCTCGCCATCTTTTAGCTCGGCATTAAGGACACGTCCCGCGCTCAGGTACAGCGTGTGCTTCGCGGCTCCTGCGGGCGGCCAGGTTTTCGAGGTGCGCCACTCGCCGCCCGGGCTGATGTGGGTGGCATCCTTGACGCTTGCGCCCTCTCCGCCCATGCGGAAGTAGCGGACCGGGTCCGGCGGGGTCCGCCGCGGAACGCCTTTGAGCCAATGATCGAACCACTCCAGTTGCAGATTCCGCTCGTCGAGTTCCGCCTGCGGCCCGAACGTCGCTTGCCCGCAAAATGGCTTGCCGTAGGGATGCGGCCATGGCCCCACCTGAATACGCTTCTCCGACCGGTGCAACCCCACGAGTCTGGTAAATCCCTCCAGCATGGAGTCAGTAAACGAGTCGTACCATCCGCCCACCATCATCATCGGAACGTCTTTCATCTGCCCGAGGTAAGCGCCCGGGTTGAACCCCGGCTGGTTCCAATAGTCGTCGAGCGAGTGATGCTGGTAGAAATCGCGATAGACTTCCAGCTGGTCAGGAAAGCCGTCGAAGAGCTGTTCCCTGTCCTTTGGCGTTTGCGCGAGCCACTCGTCCGGATTGTTCACAATGGCCGTCAGCCGCCGCTTCAGCTCCGGATCGCTCTCCGCTTTCCGGCTGGTGGACGCGGAGAATAGCAGCCAGACAGGCCAGCCGGTTGATCGGACTCCACCCCGGTACGCGGCGTCTTTGTAGTAGCTGAAACCAGCTACCGCGACGTACATCGCCGCCAGGGCCGGCGGCTTCAGAATCGCCGCGCCATACTGATCCATGCCCAGGTACGATGCGCCCAGCGTGCCCACTTTGCCGTTTGACCAGGGTTGCGCTGCCGCCCACTGAATCGTGTCGTAACCGTCGCGCCCTTCGTCCCGCAGCGGGTAGAGGTGGCCTTCGGATGCGCCGCGTCCCCGCACGTCCTGCGCGACAAAGACGTACCCGTTTCGAGCAAAGAATTCCGCATTTCTGCGCTCGCCGCCTTTGCCGTACGGCGACCGGCTCACCAGCACGGGGAACTTGCCCGCACTCGCCGGAAGATAGACATCCGTAGCCAGTTTCACGCCATCTCTCATCGCGACGGCGGCTGTCACTGGTTGAGCATCGGCCGCAAGCGGCGACAGCGCCGCGACAAAACTAATCAGGAAAAAATTCGATTTCATTTTGTAATCGCCGCCAAGCGTTTTAAAACTACTTTTTCAAGCGGCCGTTGACTTAGCCCGATTGTGCGCCTTATTACGATTCGCTACCGAATTCTACCGCAGATACAGTGGGTGTTCCTTATTCCGGGCGGAATCGGATGGGCCTGTAGAGGATCGGAAAGTGTTGGCAAGAACATCGGTGAAAACCTTTGCGCTCCTGGTGCACCGGACAGAAGGAGAGGACAGCGGGTTTGGGGAGGAATAGGGGAAACGGGTGAAAAGGGGAACAAGATCAGGGGCGCGATCCAACGTCCTGGTTCCAGCCGTACAGTAAATTTCGGAGGCGATCGGGTGTACCCGGTAGATCTCAGGCTTGCTGTTCCGCAGTTTAGCATCGCGGTGCGTGTCAACGTGTTTGAGACACCTCAAAACATAATGATACTTCTGAAGGTCAAACTGCCACGGTGAACTGCCATGGCGTTCGCGCCACGCCTGAAGCACCAGATTGCGCGGCATCAGCAGGTAGGAGGAAAACCGGTCCGCTTGCCACTCCACCGGCTCCTTCTGGTTCGATTTCCTGCACAGGATGGACGGCGCGGGTGCGTGACCGCCGAGAAGGCCCAGCTGGGACTTCCGGTTCGGGACGTGTCGGCGGTGCAGCACCCAGTGCCCGATTTCGTGCCCGATGGTGAAGTGGTAGCGGCCTTTCTTACTCGGATGCTCGTATGGATCAAGGCTTTGATCGATGAAGGTCTCCCGCCGCTCAAACCAGATGACTCCGATCGCGTCGCGGCTGCCTCCCAGCATCGTTCGCAAATCATCGAAGTCGAGTCGCAACCGGAGAAGCCTCTCCGGGATCTCGTCCACAGGCACCGGCGGCCTGAAAATGGGCTCGACTTCACTGGAGTAGCGATCCAACACCGAGATTGCCTGCGCCTCAATTTCTGCCTCGGAAAGCCGAGGAACTACGATACCCATCTGGTCCATCCTAATCTTCATTAAATTTCTGAACGCCGATTCCGCAGGGAACCGAAGGTCAGGTCGGGCGTTTCATCTTTTCTACAAACTTCTGGAGCTTCACGATCTCGTCATTGCTCATCTCGCTGGCGGTCCGTAAAAAACTGGCCATCTCCCGCGGCCGCTGTTGGATGATGGCGGGAAGATCCGACGAGACCTTGCCGGCCAGTGCGAGCAGTTCATCCGGGTTCTGATTGAGAGCCAGTGCAAACTTTTTCACGGTCTCCTCGCCTGGCGGCGGGAATTCATCACGCTCCACCTTCGAAAGATATGTCGAGCTGATACCGACCTTGTCGGCGAACTTCCGAAGGCTGATCTGCTGTGCTTCTCGAAGCGCCCGGATTTTCGCGCCGAAATTCTTGGGGTTCATTTAGGTTGATCTCTGCATTAATTGAACAACTGTGTACTATCTACTGTACAGTGGTCGACTATCCCGGTCGATCCCGGACATACAACTTTTCCCTGGCTCACGCTTCCTCTTTGTCTTCTTCCACCTCGACCATGGAACAAAACTGCGCCAGCTTATTCAGGGCAGGCATGTAGAGGTCCCGCACCATCATTGCGTGGACGTCTCCTGAGTCTTGTTGTGTGCCCTGCCAGGCTGCCCGCAGCAACTGGATGCGCGGGAGGACTTCTCGTTCAAGGGTGTCCCAATCGGGAGTGCCAGGTGCTGGTTGTGGCTTCATCTCTGTGACGTTACTCATTGTTAAAAACCTTCGTTCTTTCGGGCATTGTTGTTGGTTCAGACATCAACTCGGCCGCCTGCTTCGAAAGTATAGTGATAACTGGACACCTCCCTTATATAGGAGCCCGAACCGCCTTGCTAAAGCAATCGAACCCGAGTACAACGCGCGCCGTCATCTACGCCCGGGTCTCATCCAAAGATCAGGAGCGCGAAGGCTTCTCAATTCCGTCGCAGCTTCAATTATTGCGCGGCTACGCCGCCAGCCGCGACGTGGAAGTGCTCACGGAGTTCATTGACGTGGAGACAGCCAAGCAGGCTGGCCGGACCGGCTTCGGCGAAATGCTCGCCTTCATGCGGAAGGACAAGAACTGCCGCATTCTGCTCGTCGAGAAGACCGACCGGCTCTACCGCAACCTGAAGAATTGGGTGACCCTTGACGAACTGGATCTCAAAATCCATCTCGTGTAGGAGAACATCGTGATCTCGCAGGATTCGCGCTCGTCGGAGAAGTTCATGCACGGGATCAAGGTTCTGATGGCTGAGAACTACATCGACAACCTCTTGGAAGAGACGAAGAAGGGCATGTTGGAAAAGGCACGGCAGGGAATCTGGCCATCCTTTGCGCCGCTTGGCTACCTCAACGTCATGGGCCCGAACGGCAAGCGGACGATTGCCCTGCACCCC
>JBBQUE010000345.1:0-4676 GCA_038212805.1 Bryobacterales bacterium
CTAGGCCTGATTGTCAGCGTGATCAGTTGCGCCTTCTTCTTCTCCATTCAGTTGCCGTACTGGCCCATTGTGGGCCCGGTGAGCAGTTTCCTGAGCCTGGTTCCCTACGTCGGCATGCCGCTGGCCATGGTGCCGCCCATCGTGGCCGGGTTGGCGATTTACGATGAACCGGGCATGTATTTCATCATCGCGATCGTGGTGGCGGTGCTGCACCTGATCGCCATGAATCTGCTGTATCCGAAGGTGATCGGCTCACGGGTGCACCTGAATCCGCTGGTGGTAACCATCGCGCTGATGTTTTGGGGAACGTTGTGGGGCGGCATCGGACTGGTCTTGGCCATTCCGATTACGGCTGGAGTGAAGGCCGTTTGTGATAACGTTAGCAGTTTGCAGGGGTATGGAAAGCTGCTGGGGGATTAAGCGCTTGAACAAACAGTTTTTGATGCTGGCCGGCGTGGGTGTGGTGGTTATGGCGGCTCTGGTGTTTGGGCTTTATTCCGGCAATAAAGCTTCGCACCTGGAACTAAAGGGTAAGGTGATCAAAGCCCGCAACGGCTCGCTGGATGAGCAGGATTCCGTGTCCGTTTTGGACTTCCGGCTGGAGAATCCGTCCGACGTGCGGTTCGTGGTCCGCCAGGTGAAAGTGACGCTGGAGAAGGCCGATGGCAGCAAAGTGGAGGGCCAGTTGACCTCCAAGACGGACCTGAAGCAGCTCTTCGAATACAACAAGTTTTTGGGAAAGCCGTACAACGATACGCTCAGCATTAAGGATCAGATCGGAGCGCACCAGCAGGTGGACCGCATGGTGGCGGCGCGCTTCGAACTCCCGCTGAAGGATCTGGAAAGCAGCAAATCGATCATTCTTTGGATTCAGGATATGGACGGGGCGGAATTTGAGACTACGTATAAACTAGGCTAGCCGCGCGCAGGGCCAACCCCCGGGCCACCGACGTAAACTCATTGCCATCGCTGATCTTGGCGGCTCCAAAGCGCGTTTCGAAAATGCGCCGCACGGCTGGCACGAATGATGTTCCGCCTGTGAGGAATACGCGGTCCACGTCCTGCGGGGCCAAGCCGGTATTGGCGAGAAGATTGTCCACGCAGCCCGCAATCTCAGCTAGCTCCCCGCCGATCCAATCCTCAAATTCGCTTCGTTTTACGGTGGCGTCAATGTAGGCATCGCCATCCTCAAAGTGAAATCTCGCGGCGGGCTGGCCGGAGAGTGCGCACTTAAGCTGCTGCACGGATTGGTGAAGACGATAGCCTAAATTGTTCTGAATCAGATGCAAGAGCGCGGCGATCCGGTCCGGCTCCAAAGCCTGGGCCTGCACGCTCTTCAGCATGTCGATCACGTCTTTAGCGCGCAGAAGCGAGAGATAATGCCAGCGCTCCAATTTCCGGTAGACCCAGGTTGGCACGGGCAGCACTTTGTTCCAGGAGCGTAGCGAAGTTCCGTCGCCCAGCGCGGGGGAAACCAGCCGTCGAACAATCCTGGCATCGAAGCTGTCGCCGGCCACTCCCACGCCCCCGGTAGCGAGCAAATCTTCGGGACGGCGGCCGCGCGCGCGAATCGTCCGGCCTACGCGGATCAGCGAAAAGTCGCTGGTGCCGCCGCCGAAATCGCCAATCAGCAGCAGTTCGTCATGATCCAGCGTGGATTCATAGTGGTACGCCGCACCGGCGGGCTCATATTCGAAACTGACTTCCTCGAAGCCGGCGGTCTTCAGCGCCACTTCCAGGCGGCCTTGCGCGTAAGCGTCGTCAGCCAGGGTGTCGCCGCCCGCGAAGCGCACCGGCCGCCCGCACAGCACTTTCCTTAACGGCTTGCCGAATTGCCGCTCGGCCTGCTGCCGGACGTCGCGGATGATGATGGCGATCAAATCTTCCAATGTCCGCTGCTGGCCAAACACCTCGGTGGTTAAGAGGCTGCGGCTGGTCAGGAAAGTTTTCAAGGACTGTATCAGGCGGCCTTTATCCTCGGCGTCCAGATAGCGCTCAATCGCAGTGGGGCCGGACCACGATTTTATGCTGGTGCGCACACCTTGGCGAATCTTCTCCAAATAAAGCAGTGACCGGAACGATTCCGTGGCGCCCGCGGAGTAAGCAAAGCACCCCATCTGCACTTGGCCACGGGAATCGACCACCGCCAGGGAACTGTTCGTTGTACCGAAATCCAAGCCAGCCGTCATCGTTTCCCGGACTTCCGGTGCGTGGCGCCCGGCTTGACGCCGCACGGGGAAAGGGCAACCCATTCCTCGGGATTCACTGGCACCGAATTCACGTAGAGGCTCCAGTGCAGGTGGGGCCCCGTGGACCGCCCCGTGGATCCCACGTAGCCGATCACATCGCCTTGCTTCACTGTCGCGCCCTCCTCAATCCCAAACTTCGACATGTGCAGGTACATGGATTGAAGGCCCTGGCCGTGATCGATGCCCACCGTGTTTCCATGCATATTCCACTTCCGTACCAGTTTCACGACACCGCCCGCCACGGCATGGATCGGCGTTCCTTCCAGCCCCCGTTGATCGATTCCCGCATGGAAGTCGCCAGTGGGATTTCCATTATGCAGCCGGCCCACGCCAAACTGCGACGTCATGCACCCGCTCAGCGGCGTCTGCAAGGGCTCCGACCAGTTCTTGACCTCCGAAACCGTTTGCCGGAACGCCCTGCTGCCCTCCGCCTCTCCGGCTGATGGCCGTAGTTGGGTGAGCTCTTTTCCCATGGCGATGTTCTGCTTCCGGTAGTGCGCCTCGCGGACCGTCACGAGAATGAGATGAACCTGAGCGCCCTTGGCATCCATGAAATGTACTTTGTAGATTCCAGGCAGTTCTTCGGCGGGAACCGGCATCAGCCCCAGCGCGCCGCCATCCGGTTGCGGGAACAGCCGGACCATGCGCCCGTTCATCCAGGCAACACAGGCCTGCAGCGGCGCGCGGATTCGCAACGTGTGGCCCTGCAACGCTGTCTGCGGTGAGACATCAAACGGTTGCCCAGCCGCAAAGATATGCGCCCACGATAAAACGAAGCCAATTGCCAGAATGCGCCACGACACTTAACCAGCTTATCGTCCGAAACCTAACAGGTGTTTATACTGTTCCACCACATTAAACGCGATCGGACAATGAAAGGCTCTGCGGAATATGCTGGGCATACGGTTGCCGACGGAACGCACATTGGAAGACAGGTAGGGGTATTCGCGGCAGGGGCGGGGCCGGGCGTCATACACCATGCAGATATTGCCATCCAGAAACACGCATTCTCCATTGGTATGCCGGATGATGGCCAGGCGGCTATCTTCGGGATCCTGCCGGGTGTATTGCTGGCGAAACTGCTCCACGGGTGTCCCAAGATGTTCCGCCAGCACTTCCACTTCGCCATCGGAAAGGCTTACATGATATTGGCGGCAGCAATTCGCGCATTCGGTACAGTCGATTTCGCGTTCCACTTCGCGCGCCAGAATCCGGAAGGGCCCTTCGGGATAATGTTTCGCCTTCAAGCGCCGCCGGAACTCGAGATTCTCAGATCGCATCTCTTCCGATCGGCGGCTAATCTCGTCAAGAGTGGTTACCACGCCCTCAGCTTACCGCTTTCACAGGGCCGAGGCTTGGTATCCTGAAGTATGCCAGTTCTTAGTATGGACCTCGCTCCTGTGTCGGATTCCGTGACGGGTGACGTTCGTGTTGAGGTACTATCTCTCTTCTCGGTCGAGAATTCGCGGCCTAAGCAGAATGCGTGGGTGTTCCAATACACCGTCCGCATTACGAACCTGGGAACCGGGACGGCGCAATTGATCAGCCGGCATTGGATTATCACGGACGCGCTGGATCATGTGGAAGAAGTGCGGGGCCCGGGAGTGATTGGGCAGCAGCCCGTTCTAGCCGCGGGAGAATCCTATAAGTATTCCTCCTGGTGTCCGCTGAAGACCGCCACCGGATTCATGCGCGGCACATACCAGATGATGCGCGAGGGCGGGGAAATGTTCGACGTGGAAATCGCCCCCTTCGCCCTCAAAGCGCCTTATACCGTTCACTAGCGCGACTTCAGCGCCAGTCCTCAGCCCACTGTCTCTGTGCGGGCGGCGGGAGCGGTGGCGAAGAAGAAGGCGGGGTAAAATAAAATAGAGAAAACGAAATGAACACGACGGTGATTGTGTCCACGATTGGCGGCGTGGCGGAATTCCTGGGCGCGTTTTGGATCATCCTGGCCAACTTCGACAAGCGCAATGGCGACCGCTTCGACGGGCTGAAAAAGCGGTCTGTAGGGATAGATAAGCAGATCGAGGGAATCGAGAAGCCGCTTGAGGCCAGTATCGTGGCAAGCAAAAAAACCTTGCGCGCCGAGATGAAGGAAATGCAGGCTGAGCTGCGGTTGGAGATCAGGGAGGCGGGCAACTGGCGAATCGCCCGCCGATAGACGCATGGACGAGATCGGCAAGCGTCTCGACGATTTTCGGACGTATTCCCGGCGGGCGTGAATCTCTAACTTATAGGCCTTCCAGGCGCGTTTGGGAATCCCCAAACTGGTCCACCTTCACGCCAAATCGATCCATCAGCGACAGGTACAAGCTGCACATCTTGCGGTTATCGTCGCCCGAGTTCAGATAGTTCAGCGTACGCCCGGTTTTGAGCGTGCCACCCAGGCCGCCCGCCAGCAGCAGCGGCAACCGGAAGTTGTCG
>JBBQUE010000346.1:0-4659 GCA_038212805.1 Bryobacterales bacterium
CCAAAGGAAGCCAGCTGTGATCACCGCGCCCATGACGCTTAGCAGGATGGTCAATTTCAGCTTGGCGCCCCGCCATGCCAACATGATGGCGAAGACGGCCAAACAAAACCCCAACATCACCACCAGCGACCGGACTTGGCACAAGTAAAGGCAAGTCATACCGATCAGCATGCTGACGGAGAAGAAAAATCGCCGCAACATGCTGCGATCGGTGAGCAAGAATCCTAGCCCGAGCAGCACCGCATAGTAACCAGCCGTTCCTCCCCCGCCCGGCGTATCTGTCAGCCCCATGGGACGGAAAACGCGTTGGCCATCACTTGCCAGAATGGTCAGATCGCGAAGATACTGGGTGCCTTTCGCCGTAATCATGATCGACATGTTGGGCTGAAATTTCCCGGGAAAGTAGACTTGAAGGATTCCGAAGATGGCGCTCAGTGTATAAAAGCCCCAAATAGTTAATAAAACCATCCGGAATGCCCGTTGGTCCAGCGTCAGGCGAGGAACCCAGAAGAGCGGTCCCATGATCGCAAGGTAAAGCCCGATCTGGGCCAGGCCCGACATGACGCTGTTGGTCTCCGGATTAAAAAACGAAATGAGCAAAATGCCAAACACCGCCAAGGCAGCTTTCACCGCCGGGTAGGGCTGGCTTTCCTTACGCGGCAGCGTAGCCAGGAAAACGAGGCTCATGCCGAAGGCGGCGATGCGGACCAGAGAACGGAACGGCCCGCCTGAAATGGGCGTGAGCAAAAAAAGCTGGCAGACTACCTGGAAGATAATGAACCACTGAATCCAATTCCTTTGCGGACGCGCGGAGGCAGCCCGCAAGGGAATCGAGCTTCTCCCGCCCGGTACCCACGCCGACGCCACGCTCATGCCGGCATCTCCACTCCCGGCGCGAGCCATAACAGATGGGGCCAGGAATCCAGCACGGAGGCGCTGTCGATGGGTTGCAACAACTCTTTCAGTTTAGGGTCTTCAATGTAGGCCACCCGGCGTGTGGTCGCCGGAGAGTGATCGATGCGCCACGCCCGGTAGCCCGAGCCTTTCACCAGATCGAAAGCCTCCTGCGCGGTTTGCCCGTGCTCCTCAAGCAGCGCCGGGTGAAGTTCCAGGACCAGCCGGCGGTAGCGGTGCTGGGCCAGGCCATCAGTCATTCCGCGAAGCGCAAAAACCTCCGCTCCCTCAATATCCATTTTGAGCAAGTCAACCTCGCCCACTCCCATCTCATCCAGCACGGTATCAACTCTACGGGCAGCCACGGTAAACGTCCGCAGCGCGCGTCCGGAGCCATTTACCGAGGACGGATCCACCAGTCTCGAAACGCCGTAATTGTTCGATTCTTCCTGATAGCCAGCCAGGGTGAGCGTGCCCGGCTCCGCGGCCGCGGCGATTTCAAGCGGCTTCACGTGGGAAAGTCCGTTCCGCGAGATATTATCTTTGAGTAGTATGTGCATCCGGGGGTCTGGCTCAAACGTGATCACCTGGCCGCTTTTTCCCACCATTGAGGCAGCCAGCAGGGTGAAGTATCCCCAATTTCCGCCAACGTCGACAAAGGTCATCCCAGGCCGTAACAAAGCCCGGAACACCGCAGTCTCCTGAGCCTCGAATCTCCCAGTGAAGCAGATCTCCTGGCTCATGATATCGCTCAGGTCGCACACATAGGAAAGTCCGCCCAGCCGCTCCGGCATTCGCATCAGAAAAGCCTTCGGCGGATTCGCGCACAACCGGGCGATCGCGCGATAGCGGGCAGCGGGCAGCTTGGGAATTATGGCCGCCGCCACCCGGACCCACGCCGGGGGCGCTTCCAACACATTGGCTTGGTTCACTTCGTTGTCCTTCCCTCGTTCTTCATCTTCCGTACCTCATATTGCCGCCAGCGCCTGTCTCTCAAGCCGCTAAGCTGCCGGCCGAGACCGGACGGAGAGCGTCCGCCAATTTTTTCAGTTGCGTCTCCGGATCGCAAAGCTCGCGCACCCGGGCTGGACCCGCCGCCCCCAACATCGCGCGCCTGGCCGGATCGCGAATCAAGGCTCCCAGCGCTTCCGCCAAAGCGTCCGCATCGTCCGGGGGCACCAGAACACCGGAAGCGGGCGTAACGATCTCACGGGCCCCGCCGATCGCCGTGGTAACCACCGGAACGCGCGCGGCCATTGCTTCAAGAAAAGTTAAGCCCAGAGGCTCGGGGCCAGTGTTGGGTTGGCAGTGAATTTGGGCTGCCGCCATCAGGCGCTGTAAATCAGGAACCCAACCGGGAAAACGAACCCGATCGGCAATTCCCAACCGGACCGCTTCTGCTTGCAGGCCCCGGTAGTATTCAGCTTCATAGGGTCTCTGCGGCCGGCCTACCTGCCAGCACACCCAACCCGGGACGTGCTGAATCCGGCTCAGGGCCTCCAGATGCAGGCGGTGGCCCTTCCACTGCTCCATCCGGCTCGGTTGAATGATTGCCACCGCGTTCGGGCCCGTGTCCATGGATTGGCGCGTCTCCGCCATTTCGTCCACGGTCCAATCCTGGCTTCGTAGTGAAACCGGGCTGTAAATCACCACCGCCGGAACGTTCTTGAAGAGGTGGTGAAGAGTCGCCAGGGTAAACTCACTGTTAGCGACCACCAGATCGGGAGGCGTCCGGCGAGCCCATCTCTCGGACCAATGCCGGCCCGCGGCGGCGTCGTGCAACCAAAATACCAGCGGTTTGCGGCTGTCCCGAACCACGGGAGCAAACAGGGAGTGAGGCCAGGGTGAATGGCAAATCACCACGTCGAAGTGCTCAGAATTCAGCAAGCGCTTCAGCTCCCGCCGCGCGGCAAACACCGTCATCGGCCGGCTGACACGTACCCCGCCTAAGACGTGAACCGGAACTCCCGCGGCGCGCAGATCCTGGCTGAGCTTGCCTTCAAATGCCACGGCAAACTGTGGATTCATCCCCGGGCATAGTTCACGGCCGCGAGCCAGAGTGACCAGGAAGGATTCCACGCCACCATAAAAATTGCCACTGTAGATGTGTAAGACTTGCATTTGGCAGCCTGTTGCGCTTCGGCACCTAAGCCCTTTTCTAAAAGGCCAAGTTGCTATCCGGCGATGCTTGCAATCCTGGGTCGCGAGACCTCTATGCCGTGTGGATTAGCGGCCGCCAGAGTGGTCGCATCCTGGCTAAAATGAGTCCGCAACACATCGATGAATGACGTCACGATGGTCGGGTGTACCTTACAGAAGAATGCACGGGTCAGGTTGATGTAATCGGACGCGCCCAGCGGTATCAGCAGCTCATACTGATCGTCTCGAGCCTCCGATAACCGGGTGTCTGAAAGAACGCCGCGCAGGCTCATCCTTACCCGGCTGAATCCAAGTTCCCCGCAGGCTTCCTCTACGACCTGGCGGCGGCTGGCGATATCGGTGCCGCCGCTTAATGAAGTTTCGAACGCCTTTAAGAACAGGTGCGCGTTTAGCACGGTGGAGAACTCACCACCGAACAACATACGCCGCGCCACATCGAACTCAATGTAGTTTAGATTTCGGATGCCTATACAGGAGATTATGCAGAACACGATGATGATCAGGCGCGAATGCTGATTGTGATATACGCTCTGCAGCAGTGAAAACACCGCGCCAAGCGCCGTGACGCTATACAGAACCAAGGCTACGCTTCGAGGTCCCAAGCCGCGGTCCAGCAACTGATGGTGGATATGGCCCCGGTCGGCACTGAAAATCGGCCGGGCTCGAATCAGCCGCCTGGCAACCGAAAGACATATGTCCAACATGGGAACCGCAATCACCATCAGCGGGGCGACCATTCCGAGGAGTGTCGCCGATTTCTGCCCCCAGACCACCCCGAAGCATCCCAACATGAATCCAATGGTCAGACTTCCGCTATCACCCAGGAAGATGGATGCAGGATGAAAGTTAAATCCGAGAAAGCCCAGGAGCGCTCCCGCGAGAGGCACTGTCGCAAGGGCCAGGTAAACGTTATCCTGCAATAGCGCCGCTACCAGAGTAGTGACGGTCGCAAAAAATCCCAAGCCCGCCGCTAACCCGTCGATGCCGTCGATAAAATTAAACGCGTTGGTACATGCCACCAGCCACAGGATGGTCAAGGGAAGCGCCAGCCAGTTGCCCATGGAATGCCCCGCGAAGCCTGAAACCCGGACGCCTGCCCAGCATGCCCATCCCGCCGCTAGAAACTGTCCGATAAGCTTTTGCCACGGCCTTAAATTGAGCAGGTCGTCCAGCAAGCCCGTTGCGAAAATGAGCAATCCCGCGGGTGCCATCCGGAGAATGAACGGGAGATCCCCATCCTGAATCAGCTCGTGCCGGAGCGGAGACATTAACAGCAAAACGAAAGCCAGGATGTAGGCGAGCGCGATCGCTACCCCGCCCACTCGCGCGATGGGGTTCTTGTGAATCTTCCGGCGATCTCCCGGATGGTCCACAAAGCCGCGCTTCCGAAAGAAATCCCGGCACACGGGCGTCAGGATTACAGACAGGAAAAACGAGCTGACACCAAGGAGCAATAATGATTTCATGACGCCTTGCCGTTTCGCGAAAGTACTAATTGTAAGAAATTTGTCATAATCACCAGCGGAGATGGCGGATGGACTCGTCTAGTCTTTCTTGTCGCTATGTTTCCCCCGGCCATTTGCCTGAGCGTAGCCGCTCTCGGCG
>JBBQUE010000347.1:0-4657 GCA_038212805.1 Bryobacterales bacterium
TTTCGATCCGGCAGATGGCGGAGACCATGCGGGAAATCTATATCGAGAAGTTCCGCGATCCTTCGGTGCCGCTGGCTGCGATTGTGGACGTTCCGGCGGAGGAATTTTACGGCGTGGGATACGACGATTCGGACCGGCGCATTCCGGATATTACGAAGGCGCGGACTCTGCTGGGTTGGGAGCCGAAGTGGGCGCTGCGGGATGTGATTGAGACCACCATGCGGTACTACGTGAACGAACATCGCCTGAACGAACGGGGCAGGAACCTGGCGCCGGCTACGGCCTGAGATGGTGGAGCGGGTCTTCGTGCTGATGCCGGCGTACAATGCCGGGGCCACGGTGGAGAAGGTTTTCGCGCGGATTCCAGAAGAGGCGCGGCGGCGCATTGTGCGCTATGTGGCCGTGAACGATGGCAGCAAGGACGATACGGCGGCGGCGCTGGCGCGGGTGCAGAAGCAATTCCCGAATCTGGTGGTGCTGGACCATGGGGTAAACCGGGGGTATGGCGAAGCCGAGAAGACGCTGCTGCGCTATGCCGTGAAGGAAGGCGCGGACGTGGGGGTATTACTGCACTCGGATGGGCAGTATTCCCCGGAGAAGATCCCGGAGCTATTAGAGCCATTCGACCGGGATACGGCGGACCTGGTGCAGGGGTCGCGCATGTTGGGCGGCGGGACGCTGCGGGGCGGTATGCCGCTTTACAAATTTGTGGCCAACAAGGCGCTGACAGCGATCGAGAACTGGGCGTTTGGGCTGAATCTGGCGGAGTATCACAGCGGGTATAT
The DNA here is from genome assembly GCA_038212805.1 of Bryobacterales bacterium. GTDB lineage: Bacteria > Acidobacteriota > Terriglobia > Bryobacterales > Bryobacteraceae > JANXQZ01. The sequence goes on from JBBQUE010000347.1 coordinate 786, forward strand.
GCTTTACTCGCGTAAGGTGATGACTACGATTCCGTGGGAGAAGCTCTCGAACTCGTTTGACTTCGACCTGGAGGTGATGGTGCTGGCGCTGTTGAAGGGCTTGCGGATTGCGGAGATTGCGATACCGACGATATATGCGGGCGAGAAATCCCACGTGAATTCGGTGAAGTATGGCTTTGATGTCCTGCGGGTGGTAAGCGACTACCGGCGGGGGAAATATCACCTGTTGTGATCTCGCTGTGATCAAGCTCACGCGCGCTTTCATTCTGGCTTACGGCCTGTTGAGCGCGACGTTGTATTGCTGCCTGATGCCGCTTTGGGAGGGGTTCGACGAACTCTTTCATTACGGGTATGTGCAGCATGTTTCCACGCATTGGACGTTTCCCGTGATTGGGGAAACAATGGTGTCGCGGGAACTGTGGGCATCGTTGGACTTCCTGCCGGTAAGCCATTACATCCAGCCGCAGCTGGGGCGGCCAAGTCTTAAATTTGAGGATTACTTCCGGTTGAGCGATGGGCAGAGGGCGGAACTGCGTCGCGAGGCGGAGGGGCTGGATCGGGGATTGCGGGACCAGAATTCGGCGCGTGCGAATTATGAGGCGCAGCAGACTCCGCTGACTTACTTTTTGCTGGCTCCGGTGAATGCGGTAATGGGCGCGGCGACTCTGTTTGGACGGGTTTTGGTGTTGCGGTTGGCGTTGGGGTTGAGCAGTGGGTTGCTGCTGTGGTGGGGCACACGGCGGTTCTGCCAGCGGTTGGGCGTGGTGCCGGCGATGGAGGCGGCGTGCTTGTTCACGGTGTTGTCCTGCCAGATGATTTATGCGGAGAGTTGCCGGGTGGGGAACGACGCCTGGACGGTTCCTTGGCTGCTGTTTTACCTATTGGCTGTGGCGGAGGCGTGGGATAGGCCGACGCTCCGGCTGGTGGTACTGCTGGGGCTGTTGACGGCTGTGGGGTTGCTGATCAAGGCATCTCTGCTGGCTTTCCTGCCGGTTGCGGCAGTAGCGCTGGCCTGGCGGTCGCCTCGGATGGTGGTGGTTTGGGGCGGGATTGTGGCGCTTCTGGCGGGGCCATGGTATGCGCGCAACCTGATTCTTTACCATAGCTTGAGCGGGAACGTGGAAGCTACGTCGGGCGTGGGCGCGGCTGAGATTCTGAATGCGGCAAGGGCCTTGCCCTGGGGGCGGAGCCTGGCCTATACGGCGCATAGCGGTCTGTGGACGGGGAACAATTCGTTTACCAGCTTTTCGGGATTTACCATCAATCTGGTTCTGCTCGCGCTGGGGATCGGCCTGGGGATGTACTCCGTGCGGGCTCGGCGGACGGTGCTGGAAGTGGGGACCCTGGCGGCCGTGGGGCTGTACGGGGTTAGCCTGGTTTTCATTACGCTGGCGTTCTTCCATTCCAGCCGGGGCGGGATTATCGGGCCGATGCCTTGGTATTTACAGATTCTGCTGGCGCCGGTTTTGGGGCTGGCGTATCTGGGCATGACGCGTTGGCTGGCGATGGCCACGGTGGGTTTGTGGGGGTATGTGGCCGTGGTGTCGTGGGTGGCAAAGCTGTTTCCGTTGTATGGGGCAGTGGGGGCGGGCCAGGCGCGCGCGGGGCGGTTGACGGCTTGGTGGATGGCGGGCGGGAGCGAGCGGGGGGCGGTGTTATCCAGCTTGTGCCCGGTTCCGGCCGCAGTGCTTTATGGGCTGCTGGCGGCGGTCCTGGTTACGCTGGTGCTTGCGTTGGGGGGTGTGATGCGTGCCCTCCGGTCGCCGAGAGTTTGACCCTCACTACGACTCGGATCCGAACCGCTGCCAGCGCGCGGAGCTTCTTTAGAAACAGGGTTGGCAGGCTGACGGCGAAGACCTCACGGCATGGATAACATTCCATGGGCCGCTTGAGAATCAGGAGCCAAAGCGCGTCCTTTATCTTAAAGTCTGGAAAGAAGAGTTCGCCGGAACCACACATGGGGCATTCCATGGTTGTAATATCGGCAGAACCCACCAGAATGATTAGATCCAACCGCAAACACTATCCGACCAGACGGGAATTTCTGGCTTGCGCCGCGGCGTTGGCGACATCACCGGCTTTGGGCCAATCTCAGGTTCGGGAATTCCGAATGCCTACCGCATGCGCATGCACATTTTGGCGAGGTCTTGATCTTCCCGGCTTATCCGATTGCGCTGGACGATGCGGCGACGGAGTTTTTGTCGGCGGCAACGACTTCTTCTATCTCACGGGCGTGGAAGCTCCGTGGCGCCATGCTGCTGCTGGATGGCGGCACGCGGCAGGCCACGCTTTTTCTGCCGGCCCGGAACGAATTGCGGGAGAAGGCCGAAGGACCGGTGCTGTTTCCGGACGAACTCGCGGAGCAATTGACGGGCATCCCCCGCGTGCTCGATAGCGGCCAGTTTACCGAAACCCTGGCGCGCTTCTGCGCCAATCGCGATACCGTCTACACGCCCCTGGCCCCGCAGGAACCCGAAGCCATGAGCCGCGACCTGGCCCAGCGCTATAAGCTGGAGCGCATGAACGACCCCTGGGATGACCGGTCTGTAATTCCCGCAGGGCTCTTTCTCGGACTTGGATTAGGCGGTAGCTTGCTGCTTCTTCAAAGGCAAGACCCGAAATGGTTGAATTAGACTAAACCTAAAGTCGTGAGTTCACAGAAGCGTAAGCGCTCGCTGGAGGGCCGTTCAAGCCTTTTTTGACAGACACCGGTTCTCCCACAATCACGGAAGCCGACATGGCCAACCGGAAAAATTAAGGGCGCTTGATCTGGTGCGCGGTAAGGTCGTCTTATAACCTAACGCGCCGCGATCTTTTCAAGCGCTACCTTAATCACCGGATCGCGGCGCGCCTCCACCTCATCCCCCAGCGCCACGCCCAGTCCCTGGTTCACAATTTCCTGCGTCAGCCGGTTCTGCACCCAGGTCCGCTCACGAATCCATTCGCCCACGCCGGGCTGAATATTGCGCCCGGAAGCGTATACCTGGAAATCGTCCAGAATGGCCGGCGTCACCTCAAACCCCACGGCGATTTTCTGCTTCTGATTGAATTCCGTGGCGAAGTTCGTAATAGTGCCGCTAGCTTCCAGCGCCGCCCGCAGGGCAGTCGTAGGCTCCGGCGTAACGACAAAATCCGGCTGAATTCCGCCGCCGCCCATCACTGTCCGGCCCGCATCCGTCTTGAATTCCGGCCGCAACTTACCAATGGTCAATTGACCTGCCTTGAGCGGCTTCTGAATGGAGCGGCCGCTGGGCGTGTAATAAAATGCGGTGGTCAGCGCGATCGCGGTGTTCCCCGTAAGCGGCATCACGCGCTGCACCAAACCTTTGCCGAAACTTGGCTCGCCAATCACCACCGCGCGATCGTGATCCTGCAGCGCACCGGCCACAATCTCCGATGCGCTCGCGCTCTTCTCATTTACCAGCACCGCCACGGGAAAAGTATACGGGGTCAAGCCCTTGGGCACTTCCACCTCTTCATCCTTCACGTTGCGGCCCTTGATGCTCAAGATCTTCTGGCCTGGTTTCAAAAACAAAGCCGCCGTCTGCAGAGCCGCCTCCACCACGCCGCCCGGATTGTTCCGCAGATCCAGCACCAGCCCGGTCAGCTTCGCGCCGCCCAGTTTCTCAATGGATTGCTGCACCAGCTTGCCCGTCGGCGGGTCGAAGCTGGCCACCCGCACGTAACCCACGCCCGGGCTCAGTAGGTACGCCCGGTCCACGCTGGGCGTTTCCACCAGTTCCGGATTCAAGGTGAATTCCAGCAGCCGCGCCTTTCCACTTCTCCGCACCACCAGATTGGCCGCCAGCTGCCGGGACATGCCAAAAAATTCGATCAGCTGATCAAACGCCAGGCGCGCCAGGCTCACTTTG
>JBBQUE010000348.1:0-4655 GCA_038212805.1 Bryobacterales bacterium
GTCTTCCCTTCGCCAGTCTGCATTTCCGCGATACGGCCCTGGTGCATGGCCATGCCAGCCAGAATCTGGACATCGAAAGGCCGAAGTCCCAGTACGCGCTCAGAGGCTTCGGCCACGGCGGCGAAGACGTCTACTAACAGATCATCCAGCGGCTGGTCCCGGTGGGCGCGCGCACGCAGGTTTTCCACGTCCACGGGCTTTCCATGGAGGGCCCGGATCTGGGCCCGGATCTGTTCAACGGTAGGCGCCGCCAGCCGGATCTCCCGCAGGACGGTGCGCCGCCGCAGCCACTGGGCCAGGGAAAACATTCCTGCGTTAGTATACCCATATGCAGCTTTTCGACCGCCTGGTCATGGATGCTGAGATTCTCGCTGGCAAGCCGGTAATCCGAGGAACGCGGCTGGCGGCGGAGTTCATTCTGGAACTGCTGGCCGCGGGCGAATCGGAAACTGAGATTCTGGCTAACCTGCCTAATGCGGCTACTCCCTGACGAGAATTTCCCGAAAGCGGGGGTTGACTTACTTCGTTCACCCGGTCATGACGTTGTCTGGGCGCGGACCGATTTCCCCGGATGGAAAGATGCTGCGCTCTTGGACCTGGCAGAATTCGAGGCGCGGGTCATGCTCACGCTGGACAAAGACGTTTGACAGATTGCCGTTCAGCGGAGAGGCCCCTTGGAACGATCCAGCGTGGTTTTGTTCCGGGTTCATCCCGCAACAATGACGAACCTCGATCAGCCTCTCAAGCTATTCGCCAAGTCTCAGCAGACCTGGGTGGGACACATCAGCATGACAACCAAGGGAGAACTTCAAATGCTACCCGGGCGGCGCGCGTAGAATATGGATAATGCTTCTTCGAATCGCCAGCCTCACGCTTGGGGCCGCCGGGCTGTTCGCGCGGATCGTTGCCGCCCAACCTTTGACAGCCCAACCACTGACAGCCCAACCACTGACCACCCTTCCCTATACCCCTAGCCTGGATGTTCCTTCGATGGACCGCTCCATCGACCCCTGCCAGGATTTCTACAAATACTCCTGCGGCGGCTGGATTAAGAATAATCCCATCCCCGCCGATCAGCCTCGTTGGGACGTGTACAGCAAGCTGACCGAAGAAAACCAGCGCTTCCTGTGGGGAATTCTGCTGGAAGCCAGCAAGCCCGATCCCGGGCGCAAGGCGGTGCTGCAGAAGACCGGCGACTATTTCGCCGCCTGCATGGACGAAAAGGCGGTGGAGGAACAAGGCGCGAAGCCCATGGACGCCGACCTGAAGCAGATCGCGGGATTGCGCACCGTGCGCGATCTGGGGCCGCTGCTGGCCAAGCTGCAACTAAGCGGAGTGAACGCGCTGTTCGGCCTGGGCTCAAACCAGGACTTTGATGATTCCAGCCGCATGATGGCGTTCGTGGGAGCCGGCGGGCTGGGGCTTCCGGACCGCGATTACTACACCAAAACCGATGCCAAATCGGTAGAGATCCGCCAAAAATACGTGGAGCACGTCCAAAAGATGTTCGAACTGCTGGGCGATTCCGCCGCAACCGCCAAGGCTGAAGCTCAGACGGTGATGAGCATGGAAACCGCGCTGGCCAAGGCATCGCTCACCCGCGTAGAGCAGCGCGACCCCTATAACCTGAAACACAAGTTCAACCGCACCAAACTCCAGGCGTTGACCCCATCGTTTGAGTGGGACAAGTACATCGCGGATTCCGGCCTGTGGAAGGTGGAGGAGGTGAATGTCACCGAGCCTAAGTTCCTGACCGAGGTGCAGACGCTGCTGCGCACCCAGACGTTGACCCATTGGAAGACCTACTTGCGCTGGCACCTGGCGCACGCCCAGGCGCCGTTTCTGGCCGCGCGCTTCGTGGAGGCCAACTTCGATTTCTATTCGAAGTACCTGCGCGGAGTGCCGCAAATGCAGCCGCGCTGGAAGCGTTGCGTCCACCTGGTAGATCAGCACCTGGGCGAAGCGCTGGGCCAGGTGTTCGTGGAAAAGACTTTCGGTCCGGAGATAAAGCAGCTACCCTGGATGAGCCCCGAAACCAAGGTGCAGGCGCTCACCAAACTCCATACCATCGTGAATAAGATTGGGTATCCGGACAAGTGGCGCGACTATGGCAAGCTGGAGATCGCGCGCGACGACTTTGCCGGGAATGTGATGCGCGCGAAGGAGTTTGAAGCGCGCCGCGACCTGGCCAAGATTGGCAAGCCGGTGGATCGCGGGGAGTGGGGCATGACGCCGCCCACGGTGAACGCCTACTACAATCCGCAGATGAACGACATCAATTTTCCGGCCGGCGTGCTGCAGCCGCCGTTGTTTGATTTCAAGCTGGACGATGCACCAAACTACGGCAACACCGGCGCGACGATCGGGCATGAATTGACCCACGGGTTCGACGACGAAGGACGCCAATTCGATGCCCAGGGCAATCTGAAAGACTGGTGGACCAAGAAAGACGCGGCCGAGTTCGAAGAGCGGGCGCGCTGCATCTCTAACCAGTACGCGCAGTATACGGTGGTGGACGACATCAAGATCAATAGCAAGCTCACGCTAGGCGAGGACGTGGCCGATTTGGGCGGCACGCTGCTGGCATACATTGCGTGGAAGGAAGCCACCAAGGGGAAGGACTTGCCATCAGTGGATGGGTTCACGCCCGATCAGCGGTATTTTATCGGCATGGCGCAGTGGGCTTGCGGGAGCGACCGGCCGGAGCAGAAACGCGCGAACGCGGTGACGGATCCGCATTCGCCGAATGAATACCGCATCAACGGCGTGGTTGCCAATATGCCTGAGTTTGGGCGGGCGTTTGCCTGCAAGGTGGGGCAGCCGATGGTGCGCGAAAATGCCTGCAAGATTTGGTAGCGGGCTGCTGCTGATCTTGGGCCTGTTGGCAGCCGCGGAAACTTTCGAACAGGTGGAAGCGCGGGCGAAGGCGCTGAAGGCGAAGGGCGATGCCGCGGGGGCGCTGGCAGCTTACCAGGAAGCGCTGGGACAACGTCCGGGCGAGGCGAGGCTGCATGACGAAGTAGGCTTCCTGCTGGCGGTTCTGCAGCGGAATCCGGAGGCCATCGCGAGCTTCCGGGAAGCCATCCGGCTGGATCCGAAGTTCGCCTCGGCGCATTATCACCTGGGCGTGGCGGAGTGCATCGCGCACGATCTGGACCAATGCATTCCGGAGCTACGTACGGCAGCCGCGCTTGCGCCGGACGTGGTGGATTATCACCTCCGGCTGGGTTCGGCGCTGAACGATGCGGGGCAATTCGCCGAGGCAATCCCGCACCTCCGGGCGGCCAGCGCCTGGTACCAGTTGGCGGTTGCACTGCAGAAAACCGGCGAGTTGCTGGATGCCGAGAAAGCGTATCGCCGAGCCCTGGACTTGGCACCGGACGACACCAGCGCCCGCAATGGATTAGGGTTAGTGCTGGTGAATACGCGCCGGCCCGAACTGGGCATTGAGCAGTTTGAGCGCATCCTCAAAAACGAACCCACTAACCTGACGGCCAAGCTGAATATCGGCTTCGCGTATCTGCAGAAATCAGACCTGGATCGCGCTATCCCGCAACTCCGCGAGGTGGTGGCGGCGGACCCGTCCATGGCCAGCGCGCACTACGATCTGGGCGTCGCGCTCAAGCAGAAAGACGCGCTGGCGGAGGCTACGGCGGAGTTGCAAAAAGCCATTGAACTGGAACCCACGCTGACGGAGGCGCACTACACGCTGGGCATCATTCACTGGCAATCGGGCGATTTTGACGCGGCGGCCGCAGAGATGCGGAAGGCCATCGCGCTGCGGCCGGATTACGGGGAAGCGTATTTTATGCTGGGCACGGCGCTGAAACAGCGGGGCGATCCGGAGGGCGCGGAGAAAGCGCTGAACGAAGCCATCCGCCTGACGCCCGCGAACCCTGGGCCTTACAATACGCTGGGCCAGTTGCTGCGCCAGAAGGGTGACGCGGCGGGCAGCAAGGCGGCGTTCGCGGAAGGGGCGCGCGTGAAGCTGAAGGCCGAGGCCGCACAAGCCGAGATGCTGAACAAGAAGCGGTAGCAGCCCGCTCGCTTGCGCGCGCGGCTCAGTAAAATGAATACGTGGCGGAAGTAGGTGGGGCAGGCGTTTTCGGCTGTTCAGCCTTGCGCCACCGGCTGCTAAACTTTCATTCATGCGACCGTTTCTATCCCTTGTTACGTTGTTGGGCCTGGCCGTCTCTGGGTGCCCGGCGCAGGATGCCGCGCGGTTCGATCACGTGGTGGACACGTACCAGAAAAACCGGCGCTTCATGGGGACGGTGCTGGTGGCCAAGGGCTCCAAGATCCTTTTCGAAAAGGGGTACGGCATGGCCGATCTGGAGTGGGATGTCCCGAACTCCCCCACCACCAAGTTCCGGCTGGGCTCCATCACCAAGCAGTTTACGGCCACCGCGATTCTGCAACTGCAGGAGCAGAAGAAGCTGTCGGTGAGCGACCAGGCCTGCACCTACTTTGAGGCGTGCGCGGAGGCGTGGAAGGGCATCACGATCCAGCAGTTGCTGACCCACACCTCCGGCATTCCGAGTTATACCAGCGACCCGGAATTCGTGAAGCCGCGGTTCATGCGGGTGCCGCTTACGCCTTCGGAAATCGTGCTGCTTTCAAAAAATAAGCCGCTGGAGTTTGATCCCGGCACTCAG
>JBBQUE010000349.1:0-4648 GCA_038212805.1 Bryobacterales bacterium
ACTACCAGGGCCCCATCCTGTTAGCCCGCGCCGCCGCTGAGCAGATGAAACAAAACGGCATTCCCGGTTCCATCGTGCTTCTTTCCACCATGCAGGCCGTCGCCCTCTTCCCCGGCTCCACCCTCTACGCCGGTGCCAAGGCCGCGCTCCAACACAGTGCCCTCATCCTCGCCAAGGAATGCCGCGCCGCCAATATCCGCGTCAACGTCATCGCCCCCGGAATCACCGCCGCCGGCATGGCCCAAGCCAGCATCGCCTCCGGCAAGTACAACCGGTATATCTCCGATGGCATCATCCCCCGCTTCGGCCGCGCTTTCGACGTAGCCCGGGCGGTCCGGTTATTCCTCGAACCCGACAACTACATCACCGGACAAATTCTTTCGGTCGATGGAGGAATTACTCTCTAGCCCTCAAGATATTCCCTTATCCTGCCGATATAGCAATTGGTATGAGTACCGCACCGATTGCATTCACCGGCTTAAGCACCTTTTCGAACGACTTTCAGTCCATCCTGACGCGCGCCGTGGGGATTGCCCAACTGCCCCTCAAAGCGCTTCAAAACAAGGAAGCGGACCTGCTGCAAAAGAAGCAACTGCTGGTCGGCATCAACAGTTCCGTAAATGATGTGGGCAGCGCCATTAGCGCGCTCGGCAATGTGGGCTACAACAAGGGCTTATCGGCCACCAGCTCAAACTCCGCGAAAGTTTCGGTAGTCAACACTGGTGCCACCACCCCCGGCAGCTACACCATTTCGAACATTACATCCATCGCGGCCGCGGCTTCGGAAACGTCCGCCACCGGCTACGCGGATTCCACTACCGCCGCGGTATCGTCCGCGGGGAATATTAACTTGGTGGTGGGGTCCAATACCTTCAACATCACCCTGGCTTCCGGAAAGAACAACCTGACAGGCTTGCGGGACGCCATCAACAACTTGGGCGCGGGCGTAACCGCCTCTATCCTCACCACCGGCACCGGCTCTACTCCCAACTATCTCTCGATACAGGCTAGCTCTACCGGCGCAACTACTCTGCAGCTAAATGATGTGCCAGCGGGCGGTGCGCCAACCACGAATCTTGTCACCAGCGCGAACCAGGGAAGCAACGCGAACTTCCAGTTAAACGGGGTTCCGGTCAGCCGGGCTACCAACACTGTCAACGACATCGTGAGCGGCATCACCTTTACAGTTTTGGGAACCACTAGCACCAACGAAAGCGTTAACTTGAACCTGAGCACGGACCGTACCCAGCTCAGTTCCTCGCTCAGCAACTTCGCCGTCAAGTACAACGCCCTGGTGGATCAGGTCAATGCTCAGACGGGTTCGGCTGCCGGATTGCTAAACGGCGATTTCATCATCCGCCAGATCCAAAGTGACCTTCAGCAAACCACGGGATACGGAGGGTCGGGAAGCATCAAAGGGCTCAGCAACCTGGGTATCACGTTCGACAAAACCGGGAAAGCGTCTTTTGATTCCACTATCTTCAACGCTCTCTCAGACTCTCAGATTTCGGGTGCGTTCACCTTTCTGGGGTCTTCCACGACGGGTTTTGGCGCATTGGCGGCGAAGTTCACACAGCTGAGCGACCCCAACCTGGGCCTCATTAAAACCGAGGAAAGTGGTTACGATACGGCTACCCTGAATCTGGTCAAACAGGTGAATACGCTACAGGACCGCGTGACGCGCCTTCAATCCAGCCTGACGCTGCAGTTACAGAAGGCGGACGCTGCGCTGGCGCAGTTGCAGTCTCAACAAACCATTGTTAGCGCCAGCATTCAATCCGTCAACCTCGCCTTGTACGGAAAGAACACCACCAGCTTATGATCGGCCTCGAAGAACTGGACGAACTGGTTCAAGCGCGCGCCGCTGAAATCGAGACGCTCCTGCAGGCCGCGCGCCAATCCCCGGATGCACAAGCCCTCGCCCAACTCGACACCTGTCTGCAAGCGGGCGCACGGCTCCAACAACACCTCAGCCAGGTGCGCAACCATCTCAACGGCGAACTGCATCACCTGAACCACCTCGCCCAAACCCTAAACCAGAATGTCCCGGACCACATCTCCGGAGATCCCGGTCAACCGCGCATCCAAACCCTGGAACTTCACGGTTAGCCGCTTGTGGTCAATCCCTAGAACATGCAGCATGGTGGCATGGAAGTCGTGCACACTCACCGGATTCTCCTGCGCCGCATACCCCAATTCATCCGTCGAGCCGTAGCTGATCCCCGGACGGATCCCGGCGCCCGCCACCATGAAAGAGAATCCCTTGATATGGTGGTCCCGGCCATCGCCGCCCTGCGACATGGGCGTGCGGCCGAACTCCCCGCCCCAGATCACCAGCGTATCGTCCAACATCCCGCGCTGTTTCAGATCGCTAATCAGCGCCGCCGTGGCCTGATCGGTCTCCTGCGCCTTGATCGCGATGTTCGCCTTCACCCCATTGTGGTGGTCCCAATCGCGGTGATAAAGCTGAATGAACCGTACCCCCCGCTCCGCCAGCCGCCGCGCCAGCAGACAATTCGAAGCGAACGACCCATCGCCCGGCTTCGCCCCATAAGCCTCCAGCACATGCTTCGGCTCCTTGCTCATATCTACCAGGTCCGGCACGCTGGTCTGCATCCGGAAAGCCATCTCATACTGGGCAATCCGCGTCAGAATCTCTGGGTCCTGCGTCGCGCCATGCTGCAACCGGTTCAAAGCATTCACCGCGTCAATCGAATCCTTCTGAATCCCCTTATCCACGCCTGGAGGATTCTGGATATACAACACCGGATCCCCAATCGAATTGAATTTCACGCCCTGGAACTTGCTCGGCAGCAGGCCAGCCGACCATTGCCGCGCCGCAATCGGCTGCATCTGCCCGCCCTTGCCAGACGAGATCAACACCACATACCCCGGCAAATCCTCCGTCTCCGCTCCCAATCCGTACACCACCCACGAACCCATGCTCGGCCGTCCGGTAATGATCGACCCCGTATTCATCACCGTGTGCGCCGGATCATGATTAATCTGTTCCGTCCACATGGAGCGAATCACGCAAACATCGTCCGCCACGCTCCCGATGTGCGGAAACAGGCTACAGATCTCCTGGCCCGATTTTCCGAATTTCTGAAAGCCGTGCTGCGGGCCAAAACAAATCAGCGGCCGTCCCTGCAACTGCGCAATCTGCTGCCCCTTCGTCAGCGATTCCGGCATCCCCTTGCCGTGCATCTCGGCCAGCTTCGGTTTGTAATCGAACGTCTCCAAATGCGAAGGCCCGCCCGCCTGATACAGGAAGATCACCCGTTTCGCCTTGGCCGGATGATGCAGCGGCTGCACCACGCCCTGCCGGCCGGTCCCCGCGCTCAGCAGCGAATTCAAAGCCAACACGCCCAGCCCGGTCGCCCCTTGGCGCAAGAATGTCCGGCGGTATAGGTCAGTGGGGTTCATCAGTTCCTCGTAATCACTTCGTGCATGTTCAGGATCGCCCGGGCCACGGTGGTCATGGCCGCCAGTTCGGCCGGCGGAATCTGCGGCACCACAGGCGATTCGCCTACCGCAATCAGCTTGGCCGCAGCCATCCGGTCAGAGCGGAAGCGCGTTAGGTTGCTTACATACAGCTGGGTGAGGATGTCTTTTTCCTGCACACTCATGTTCCGGTCCAGCGCCCGTTCAAATCCCCAGTCCATCCGCTCACCCAAAGTCTTCCCGCCCTTCTCCACCATATTGGCCGCAAACACCCGCGCCGCCTCCACATAGATCGGATCGTTCAGCAGTTCCAGCGCCTGCAGCGGCGTATTCGAATTCACCCGGTTCACCGTGCACTCCTCCCGGGTGGGTGCATCAAACGTGGCAAGACTCGGATGCAGGAACGTCCTTTGCCAAGTGGAGTACAGCCCCCGCCGGTACAAATCCTCCCCATGCCCCTCGGAATAATCCCGCTTGGGAAAGTTCATCGCCGTCAGGTAACCCGCTGGCTGGTAGGGGTTTACACTGGGTCCGCCAAACTTCTCCACCAGCAGTCCCGAAACCGCCAGCGCGATATCGTGCACGTTTTCAGCCTCCACGCGAAACCGGCTTTGACGCCCAATCAGGCGGTTGTCGGGATCGCGTTCCTCCAGAACCGGCGGTCCACCAAACGAAGCCAACCGGTACGCCTCACTGGTCACGATGGCCCGGATCATATGCTTCACGTCCCAACCGCTCTCCATGAACTCCGCCGCCATCCAGTCCAAAAGCTCCGGATGGGTCGGCCATTCCCCTTGGGAACCCAAGTCTTCCAGCACTTTGGAAAGCCCCGTCCCAAAGAACTCCCGCCACAGCCGGTTCACGTAAACCCTGGCCGTCAAGGGGTTTGAGGGCGAAGCAATCCAATTCGCCAGATCCAGCCGGGTGGCCCGCCGCCCGCCGGTTTTGAGCGTTCCCAAAAACCCCGGGATCGCGGGCTCCACTACCTCCCCGGATTCGTTCAGGAAATCGCCCCTGGGCAGAATGCGCGTCATCCGCGGCTCGGTCGCTTCCGTCCACACCACCTGCGTGATGCCGGCCTCCAGCACTCCCTTCTCCAGTTCCAGCTTCGCGATCTGGCCCACCAGGCCTTGGGTCCCGGGCATGGCCCACGCAAAATGCTGGGCAATCGCTTTCCGCTGGGCCACGTCCCGATCCGCCTCAG
>JBBQUE010000350.1:0-4641 GCA_038212805.1 Bryobacterales bacterium
ATGGCTTCGTTTAATCGTTTTGCGGCGGTCGTCTCACCCAGGTGATGCAACATCAACACGGATGACCGTATCAGTGCAGTCGGATTAGCCACACCTTTTCCCGCAATGTCGGGTGCGCTGCCATGGACCGCTTCAAACACAGCGTGATGCACACCCATGTTGGCACCGGGCACGACACCCAATCCGCCCACCAGCCCGGCCGCCAGATCGGAAACAATATCGCCATACAGGTTCGGCAGCAGAAGCACGTCGAACGTCTCGGGCCGCATCACCAGTTGCATGGAGGCGTTGTCCACGATCAGTTCAGAATACTGGATATCGGGATATTTCTCAGCGATCTCGCGGCAGCATCGCAGGAACAGCCCGTCCGCCAGCTTCATGATGTTGGCCTTGTGGATGGCCGACACCTTCTTGCGTCCGTACTTCCGGGCGTAAGCGAAAGCGTATTCGGCGATACGGATAGAGGCCACGCGCGTGATCACTTTCAGGCTGGTGACCACGTCTTTCACCACTTCGTGCTCCAGCCCGGAATAGAGATCTTCGGTATTCTCCCGGAAGATCACCATGTCGATCTTCACGTCGTCAAACCGCGTCTTCAACCCTGGCAGGCTAACCACCGGGCGAACATTGGCGTACAGGTCCAGCTTTTTCCTGAGTGCCACGTTGAGGCTGGAAAAGCCGCCGCCCACCGGGGTAGTTACCGGCCCTTTCAGCCCGACCTTGGTCCGTTCCAGCGAATCCAACAATGGCTGCGGGAGCACGCCTGCGTTCAATTCCACCCGCTCCCATTCGATCGACACGCCGGTGGCATTCACCACACGAACCGTGGCGTCGGCAACTTCCGGACCGATTCCGTCGCCAGGAATTAAAGTAACGTAATGAGGCACAGCTACCATTGTAAAGAATGGCAAACATCAAACGGGCACTGCTAAGTGTTACCGATAAAACCGGAATCGTGGAATTCGCCCGGGGCTTGGCGGCTTTGGGAGTGGAACTGGTCTCCACCGGGGGAACCGCCAAGGTAATTGCGCAAGCCGGCATACCGGTGCGTGAAGTCAGCGATCTCACGGGATTCCCTGAAATGTTGGACGGGCGGGTGAAAACCATCGACCCTCGCATCGCGGGCGGCATCCTGGGAATCCGGAGCAAGCCCGGCCATATGCAGGCGCTGGCCCAGCACGGCATTCCGCTGATTGATATGGTGGTGGTGAACCTGTACGCCTTCGAAGCTGCCGCCGCGCAGCCGGGCGCGACCTTGGAACACCTGATTGAAAATATCGATATTGGCGGGCCCACCATGATCCGCGCCGCCGCGAAGAATTACCAGGACGTGGCGGTGGTAACCTCCCCGGAAGACTACCAGCCATTGCTGGACGAATTATCGGCCGGAGGCGGTCTGCGACAGCCCACTCTGTGGCGTCTGGCGCGCAAGGCCTTTACGTTGACGGCCAGCTATGACACCGCCATTAGCACCCGGTTGGCGCAGGTGGGCGAAGAGCGGGCGGCGCTTCCCGCTGTACTCAACATCCACGTGCCGCGTTCCATGGCCTTGCGGTATGGTGAAAACCCGCACCAGTCAGCCGCGCTGTATTCCTTTGGAAAAGGGGGCGTTGCCGGCGCTAAACAGTTGCAGGGTAAAGAGCTTTCCTATAACAATCTGGTGGATCTGGACGCGGCCTGGCAACTGATTTTGGAATTCCGCGAGCCCGCCGCGGCCATCATCAAACACACGAACCCGTGCGGTTGCGCTGAATCCGCTTGTTTGGCGGAGAGCTACCGCAAGGCCTTCGAAGCAGACCCGATTTCGGCTTTTGGCGGCGTACTGGCGTTTAATCGGGAACTGGATGAAGAAACTGCCCGCGAAATATCGAAAGTGTTTATCGAAGCCATTGCCGCTCCAGGCTATAGCAATGCAGCCCGTGAGGTTTTGGCAGGGAAAAAAAATCTCAGGCTGCTGCAGGTGACGCCAACCGACGGAACTGAGCTAGTGGTTAA
This sequence comes from Bryobacterales bacterium, assembly GCA_038212805.1. Lineage (GTDB taxonomy): Bacteria > Acidobacteriota > Terriglobia > Bryobacterales > Bryobacteraceae > JANXQZ01. The sequence continues at coordinate 1,996 of JBBQUE010000350.1, forward strand.
ATCACTGAGCGGCGGCTTTCTGGCGCAGACCCCGGACTTGCTGACCTTGGAACGCTCCGCGATGCAGGTGAAAACGGAGCGCCAACCCACATCGGAAGAGTGGAGAGCGCTGGAATTCGGCTGGAAAGTGGCCAAGCATGTGAAGTCCAACGCCATTGTTTACGCACGCGCGGGCCAAAGCATTAGCGCGGGCGCCGGGCAGATGAGCCGCGTTGATGCCGTGAAGGTAGGCGCGATGAAGGCAGTACTTCCCTTGACGGGCACGGTACTGGCTTCGGATGCATTCTTCCCTTTCCCCGACGGCGTGGAAGAGGCCGCCAAACATGGTATCACGGCGGTGATTCAACCGGGCGGATCAGTGAACGATATGAGTGTAATTACAACCGCGGATCAATTGGGACTTGCAATGGTGTTTACGGGCATCAGACATTTCCGCCACTAACGCACTGTACTTGGCAGTTGCGCATGAGTCGTGTTATCTCTTAGTGAGAGACAAGCTAGAGAATCTTCCGTCGCTATATGGAGTGTAAATACATTGTCTGCTAATTGCATCCGCCACCCATGGTTTGCGATCCGCACGCGTTCCAGGTACGAAAGCCAGACCGTGTTAGGGATGAAGGGAAAAGGTTATGAGCCTTTCTTTCCAGTCGCGCGCACTCGCCGGCGTTGGTCAGACAGGGTTGTCTACGCCGATGTTCCGCTTTTCCCGGGTTACGTCTTTTGCCGGCTCGATCTCGAATACCGGCTTCCGATACTCACTACCCCAGGAGTGGTTTCAATCGTCGGCCTGGGCCCCAATCCGTGCCCCGTGGAAGACTCGGAAATCCGTGCGATTGAAGCCCTGCAGGAATCCGGTTTGGCCGCGGAGCCGTGGCCTTACTTAAATACGGGGGATCGCGTGCGCGTAACACGGGGCTCCATGGAGGACGTTGAGGGCATCCTGGTAAAGAAAAAAGACCAGTGGCGAATGGTGATCTCGGTCAATCTGCTGCAACGATCGGTGGCGGTTGAGATCGACGCCGATTGGATCACGCCGGTCAATTAAGAAACAGGCCAAGGCGTGCGGGTGATAACCACGCCAGGCGTGTGAGGTGTATGCTTTACTTTATGCGCCTTGTACGCCTTGCCTGTTTCCTCGGAATCGGAATCGTTTTCGTTGGGATTCTGTCGTCCCCGCTTTCCTCGCAGCCGCCCAAGCGCAAAAAGCTGCTCGCTATTGGAGATGTAAAGGGATTTCAGCACGATTCGGTCTCGCACGGCCTGGCGGTGATCGAGCGCCTGGGCCAGGAATCCGGTCTATATGATACCTATATCCGAACCGACGCCCAATTGCTGACCAAACAGAAAATCGGCGGAAATGCGAAAAACCTTGACTATTTCGACGCCGTGTTGTTTTACACCACGGGAGAACTCGAAATGTCCGGGCAACAAAAAACCGATTTTATGTCGTTCATTAAGGACGACGGCAAGGGCTTTATCGGCGCGCATAGCGCCATCGATACGTTCTACAGTTGGCCCGAGTATGGCGAAATGACGGGCGCGTACTTCGATCAGCACCCTTGGGGAGTCTTTGACGCTCCCGTGATCGTGGAGGATCCGGAATTTCCCGCGATGAAAGGTTTCGCGAAAGCCTTTACGATCAAAGACGAGATCTATCAGGCCAAAACGTATTCGCGGGATAAGCTCCGGGTTCTGGCGCGTCTGGATCCTGACAAGATCGATCTGAAGAACCCGCGCGTTCACCGTACTGACCGGGATTTCGCCGTGGCCTGGGTAAAGCAGTATGGCAAGGGCCGGGTGTTCTACTCCACGTTCGGACACCGGCCGGAGGTCTGGGACATGCCCGAAGTCCAAAAGATGTATTTTGAAGCGATCAAGTGGGCCATGAAGCTGACGGATGCCGATATAACGCCTCGACCGCTTCCGCATTAAACACGGATGACACACTCCGGCCACTCGCGCATCTTTGTCCGACAGGGAGTGTCGCCGGGCGAGTGCCGCAAGGAGAGTTTCGTGCAGCGAATGGTGTCCTGGAGTTTGATTTCTATCGGAATGCTATCTGCCGTGGAGGGATCTCCTACCGACCGCTTATGCGACGGAAGGCTCTGGCGCCTCGGGGAAATGGTCCCATCCCGGGACCGTGGCCGCCGGTCGGAATGTATTGCCGCTCAACAGCCGGATCCGTTTTTTGGGGGCTGGGAAATACTCCGGCGACTATACCGTTGAGGACACGGGCGGAAAGGTGGACGGGTACCACATCGACGTCTTCCTGCCCAGCTTGGCGGAAGCGAGGAAATTCAGCCGCCAACGGGTAAAAGTTGTTGTCCTGAGCTACGGCGACGACAAGGCGGCACCGCCTGTCGCCGCTCAAAAGACGGAAGCCAGGTTCGAGAACCGTGAAGTGCGCAAGCAGACCCAAACGCACCCTCTGAAGAGGTGAATTAGTACGCGCCTTTCGAGACTACTACCACCGCGATCGTGCGGCAGAGAATACATAAATCCAGCCACAGGGACCAGTTGCGAACATAGAACTGATCCCAATAAACTCGCTCCGTGTAGGACAAGTCGTTGCGCCCGGACACCTGCCAGAGCCCGGTAATGCCGCCCTTCACACGCTTATAGAGCTCAAAGGAAGTGCCGTACTTC
>JBBQUE010000351.1:0-4634 GCA_038212805.1 Bryobacterales bacterium
CGGCAGCAAATTCCCGGCCGACCTCTGGGGCATGGAAGCGGCCAAGCTTTCGAAGGAAAGCGGTGGGCGTCCCGTAAAGCTGTACCTGGATCGCGAAACCGAACTCACCATCGCCGGCGTCCGGCCTTCGGTATTCGGCAAAATCAAGGTGGGCGCGAAGAAAGACGGCACCATCACCGCCTGGGAATCGAACACCTGGGCCACCGGCGGATTGGGCGGCGGCGGATTGAACGCGCAGCTTTTCCCCTACGTCTTCGGCAAGGTGCCGAACCGGCGCGTCAACCACACCGCGGTATCCATCAATGCGGGCGGCGCACGCGCCTGGCGCGCTCCGAATCATCCCCAGGTTTCCTACCTCACCTGCTCGGCTTTGGAAGATACGGCCGCCAAGCTGAAGATGGATTCGCTGGAATTCTTCCTGAAGAATCTGGCCTTCACCAACAACCCCGACGTCTACAAAGCCCAGCTCATGAAGGGCGCTGAGATGATCGAGTGGAAAAAATACGCTCACCTGCGTGGAGATTCCGGCAGCGGCACCATCAAGCACGGGCTGGGGATCGGCATCAACACCTGGGGCGGCGCGGGCCACGCCAGTGAATGCCGCGCCACCATTCACCCGGACGCCTCTATTGAAGTGGAACTGGCGTCTCAGGATCTGGGTACCGCCACCCGCACCATGATCGCCATGGTGGCTGCCGAAACCTTTGGGCTTCCGGTCACCGCCATCAAGGTGAAAATTGGCGATAATTCGTATCCCAACTCCGGCGCTTCGGGCGGATCCACCACCATCGGCGGCGTCTCGTCCTCCACGCGCAAAGCCACGGTCAGCGCGCTCGACAAGTTGTTCGAAGTAGTGGCGCAAGCCCTTGGCGTACAGCCCGATCAGCTGGAAGCAGTGGACGGCCAGATTCGTGTCAAGGGCAGCCCCGACAAGAATATGAGCTGGAAGCAAGCCTGCGCCAAGCTGGGCGTGAACAGCATTTCCGAGATGGGCAAGAACGATCCGCGTACCGCCCCCAAGGAAGGACTGAACGCCGGAGGCGCTTCCGGTATCCAGATGGCTCACGTCACGGTAGACGTGGAAACCGGCATCGTGAAAATGCAGCGCATGGTTGCCGTGCAGGATTGCGGCCTGGTGGTAAACCCCCGCACCGCGGAAAGCCAAGTAATGGGCGCTTGCATCATGAGCTGCTGCGCGGCTTTGATGGAAGAGCGTGTAATGGATCAACAGATTGGCCGCGTGATGAATGCCGACATGGAGTTCTACAAGCTGGCCGGTATCAGCGACATCGGTGAGATCCTGGTCCACATGGACATCACGCCTGAGCATGATAAGCGGGGCATCGTGGGATTGGGTGAGCCACCGGCTATCGGTGGGGTCGCCGCTATCGCCAATGCTGTCGCAAACGCCATCGGCGTGCGGGTTCCTCAAGTTCCCCTTTCGCCTAAGAACGTACTGAACGCCCTCGCCCGGAGGTCTGCCTAAATGCAACAGTTTGAATACGCAAATCCCACTACCCTGAACGACGCTCTCGGCATGCTTGGCAGCAAGTGGGGCGAAGTGGATGTTCTGGCAGGCGGGACGGACCAGATCAGCCTGATGAAGCAGTACCTGCACACCCCCAACCGCCTGGTAAACATCAAGGGCATCAAAGAGTTGCACGGGATCCATGCTGGTGCGCAGGGCCTGCGCATTGGCGCTACCACTACCTTTGACGAACTGGCCACCGATAAGGCAGTGAAAGCCGAGTACCCCTCACTCACTACAGCCGCCCTCGGCATCGCCAGCCCCCAGATCCGCAACATGGGAACCGTTGGCGGCGACCTCTGCCAGCGTCCGCGCTGCTGGTATTTCCGCATGGGCTATGGCGTTCTGGCGCTGAAGGACGGCAAGAGCCTGGTCCCGAACGGGCAGAACGAATACCATGCCATCTTCGGCGATGGGCCCGCTTATTTCGTTAGCCCCTCCAGCCTGGGTCCGGCGCTGGTGGCGCTGGGCGCTCAGGTGAAACTGGTCTCGGCCGCGGGCAGCCGCATGGTTCCCGTGGAGAAGTTCTTCATCGCTCCGCAGAATGAAAACTCCCGTGAAATCGCCCTGATGCCCAACGAGATCCTGACGGAAATCGTAATTCCGCCTGCCAAGGGCGTGAAGAACGCCACCTACGAAGTGCGTTATAAGGACGCGCTGGATTGGCCGCTCGCTACCGCCTCGGTTGCCCTGCACATGAAGGGTGGCAAGGTAGAGAAGTCCATGATCGTCATGGGGCACGTAGCCAACATCCCGTGGTCCTCCGCCGCTGCCAGCCAGGTGCTGGACGGCAAAACGCTCTCGGCCGAAGTGATTGAAAAGGCTGCCGAAGCCTCGGTGGGCGGCGCTAAACCGCTGAGCCAGAACATCTATAAGGTTCAGTTGGCCAAGACCGCCGTCAAGCGGGCGTTGCTCGAAGCGTCGGGCAAGGCTTAATCGCATGTTCGATAAAGAGCGCTCGTCCCTGACGCGGCTCGACGACGACAGGTGTGATCATTTGCGTTGGAAAGGCATGTACGTCGAGGCGGAATGGGTTTCTTCCGTTCCGCACTCGGCGGACCGCCTGTTCTGGTGCCATAAAACGCAGCAATGTGTGGGGCCGGACGGCAAACTCGTGGACGATTACGAGTGCAATCCGGCACGGAAGTGCTATCAGGCTTTCTAGCGATATAATGAAGGCTGATGTTTAAGGAGTTAGCTCAATGAAAACGCTTCTCTACACCGCAACTGTGCTGTGTGTGTCCACTTCTCTTGCTTTCAGCGCTAAGCTGCCAACCAATCACGTTTCAAATAGTGCGCACGGCCAGTACGTGGAAGCGCGCACAGCCGATGTCTATACCGGACCCTGCTTCGCCAATTCCGAAATCGGATTGGCCGGCGATCTGGCTGTCATGGGCTGGAAGATCGAACGGGGCCAGTTCGACGGCGTCCAGCTGGACGGCTTGTCCGTTATGGGCGTGATTCATGCCGATGGTACCCTGGGCGATTACGCCCGGCCCGACATGGCCGCCAAGGCCGTGCTGATCATTGATGAGAGCGCCAACGCAGAACAGCGCCTGGCTCTGAAAGGTTTCGCCCAGAAAATGGGTGGCGGCCTGCTTTCCGATGTGGTCCGTGTGGAATACCGCGCGATTAGCCTGAACATCGCCGACAACGCCAGCGGCCACAGCACCACGGCCGTGATGACCGGTGGCGAACTGGCCAAGGTAGAAACCCGCGCGTTGTCAGAGCGCGATCAGATCTGCCATAACGAAGCTGTGTGGTACCAGCCGCTCACCAAGGTCAGCCACGCCATGCCCGCGTATACCATGACCAATGGCTACAGCGGTAAAGGTTTGGGCACCAACTGGAATTGGAGCGGCAACCGTGGTTCGTTCGTCGGGACGTTCCAACTGCAAGACTAACCGTCAGATAAACTCCGGCCATCCCAAACCAGGATGGCCGGAACCGGTGAACCAGCGAATACTTCGAGTTCGCTGGCAGAGGCCGTCATCGATCACGTTCGTGAGTCTACGGGAGTCTAGCACGTACGCGAGTGGATTAGAGCCATGGCCCAGTACCCGAACCCCGTCCAGTAGCTCCCTGTCCCAAAGATACGCGCCTGCCGCTTCGCCACATGCGAAAGCACTTGTAGCCCGTCTCTATATCATTTAAGTTCAAGTCCGCTATCAAAGCAGCCATTGAGCCCTTATCGACGGTCGCGCGGTGCCCTTCCCTCGGTTACGGTCCGTTTGAATCAGCCGGATCAGGCCGGGATGGCGTTTGGCTAATCCTGAAACCAACCCGGGGGGGATTGATCGGTCGAGGCCATCGTCCACCATGATGATTTCTCGCTCAGAACCCAGAGGGGCAGCGGGCGCGGACAGAATTCCGGTCGAGACTAACATACCCTTTGGATTTTACCCGGAAACGGACCTTTCCGCCTGGCAAGCCGCTTTGCCAGCAGTCCGCCGCGCCCTTTCCCCTCAAACCCCGCGCGCTCCCGCCGATATGCAGTGTGAGCACAAGAGGGGCTCGTCTTACTCATGTTCGCAATTATCGGAATCGTGATAGTGATCGGCGCGGTGATCGGTGGATTTCTGATGGAAAAGGGTAATCTGGCGGTATTGATTCAACCCGCCGAACTGGTGATCATCGGAGGCGCGGCGGCCGGTACTCTGCTGATCGGCAACCCCTTGCCGGTTGTCATGAAGATTTTCAAAGGCCTGATTGGGGTCTTAAAGCCCAGCCCCTACAGCAAAGCATATTTCCTTGAAACCCTGAAAATGTTAAATGAACTCTTCGGGTATGCGCGCAAAAACGGCTTGGTGAAGTTGGAAAGCGACGTGGAAGAACCCGAAAAGAGTCCCGTGTTCTCCAAGTATCCCAAGTTCCTGCATAACCACCATGCCGTGCATTTTCTGTGCGACACGCTCCGTATGTCCATCAGCGGCGGCATCGGAGCGTTCGAACTCGATCAAATGATGGAACTGGACATGGAAGTGCATCATCATGAGGCCCAGGCCCCGGTGGGTGCTTTAAGCACGGTGGCGGACGCCCTTCCGGGTCTGGGGATCGTGGCCGCGGTACTGGGTGTTGTGATCACGATGGGGGCGTTAGGGGGGCC
>JBBQUE010000352.1:0-4624 GCA_038212805.1 Bryobacterales bacterium
TTGACTCCACCTTTCGTTCGAAGGCTTCAATTAATGGCTGCCCGCTGAGGCTGGCATCTCCGACTGCTTCCCGCATGGAAAGCCGTCGGATATTTGCAAAATCCAGCGATTGGCCCTGATATTCCACCGTCGCCGACCCCGTTGCGTCGATCGCGACCTGCTTCAGCAGTTCCGACGTCAGGTCCATCATGCCCTGCATGTCGCTGTAGGCCTGATAGAACTCGAGCATGGTGAACTCGGGATTGTGGCGGGTGGAGATGCCTTCGTTGCGGAAATTCCGGTTGATCTCGTATACGCGTTCGAGACCACCCACGACCAGACGTTTCAGGTACAGTTCCGGGGCGATGCGCAGGTAAAGATCGAGATCCAGCGTGTTGTGGTGGGTGACAAACGGGCGCGCCGCCGCCCCGCCGTACACCGCCTGCAGCATGGGCGTTTCTACTTCCAGATAGCCGTGCGATTCCAGTTGGCGGCGCAGCGAGGAAACAATCCTGGCGCGCGTTACAAAAACCTTGCGGACCTCCGGATTCGCGATCAGATCCAGATAGCGCTGCCGGTACCGCGTCTCCACGTCTTCCAGGCCGTGGAATTTCTCCGGCATGGAATGCAAGGTCTTTGCCATGAAATGCAACTTGGTCACGTGGATGCTGAGTTCCCCGGTCCGGGTGCGGAACAAATAGCCTTCGACGCCGGTGATGTCCCCGATATCCAGCAGTTGGAACAACTCGTAATCGTTTTCCGGGACGGCATCCTTGCGCACGTAAATCTGCATGCGTTCGCCATCCTGTTGGATGTGGGCAAAGCCCGCCTTGCCCATCCGGCGCACGGTCATGATGCGCCCGGCGACTTTTACGTCTACCCGCTCAGCTTCCAGCTCTTCAGCGGTCTTCGCGGAAAAGCTCGCAAGAACAGTGGGAATGGTGTGCGTGAAATCGAAGCGGTGCCCATAAGGGGCGAAGCCCAGCGCTTCGATCTGTGCGATCCGGGCGATGCGCTGTTGGTAGAGGTCGTCTTCGAGCGACAATCCTGCTCCTAGATCAACTCAGACGCGCTGAAGAAGAACGGGATTTCGATGTTGGCCGTCTCCGGCGCATCGGACCCGTGGGCCGCGTTCCGTTCAATGTTTTGCGCGAACCGCTTGCGGATGGTGCCCTCAGCAGCCTTCTCTGGATTGGTGGCGCCCATCAATTCGCGCCATTGCTTGATGGCGTCTTCGCGCTCCAGCACCATGGCCACCACATGGCCTTCGGTCATAAAGCTGACCAGCCCGCTGAAAAAGCCCCGCTCTTTATGGACGGCATAGAAAGCTTCGCCCTGTTGCTTCGAGAGACGCATCATCTTGAGCCCGCGGATTTTGAAACCCGCCGCTTCAATCATGCTCAGAATTGCGCCCGTGTGGCCGGAGGCTACTGCGTCCGGTTTAATAATTGCGAATGTTTGTTCGATTGCCATTTGTCTTCGTTATGCCAGTCTTCTCTGAACGGTCTCGCCTAAGGTCGCGGGCGTGGGGCACACCGTGATGCCGGCCGCTTCCATGGCTTTGATTTTGTCTTCCGCCTTACCCGAACCGCCGGAGATGATCGCGCCGGCATGTCCCATGCGGCGGCCGGGAGGCGCGGTTTGTCCGGCGATGAAGCCCACCACCGGCTTCCTGACGTGCTTCTTGATGTACTCGGCCGCGGTCTCTTCCGCGGTACCGCCAATTTCGCCGATCATGATGATGGCGTGGGTATCGGGATCGGCATTGAACATCTCAATGGCATCGGTGAAGCTGGTGCCAATGATGGGATCGCCGCCGATGCCGATGCAGGTGGATTGCCCGATTCCCAGCTTGGTGAGCTGCCCCACGGCCTCGTACGTCAAGGTGCCCGAACGCGAAACCACACCCACGTGTCCTGTTTTATGAATGTGTCCGGGCATGATGCCGATCTTGCACTGGCCCGGAGTAATCACCCCGGGACAGTTCGGACCCACCAGGCGCGTGCCTCGCCCTTTCATGTACGCCGCAACCTTCACCATATCCAAGACCGGGATGCCTTCCGTGATACAAACCACCAGGGGCAAACCCGCCGCCACGGCTTCCATGATGGCGTCCGCGGCGTAGGGCGGAGGCACGAAAATCACCGAGGCATTCGCGCCGGTTTCTCTGACGGCATCGGCCACGGTATTGAACACGGGCCGGTCCAGATGCTTGTGTCCGCCTTTGCCAGGGGTTACACCCCCGACCACCTGGGTGCCATAAGCGATGGCCGTGGTGGCATGAAAAGTAGCTTCCTTCCCGGTGAAGCCCTGGAAGAGCAGGCGCGTATTCCGATCGACGAGCACGCTCATTGTGCCAACCTCACTACTTTCTCAGCGGCATCCTTCATTCCGTCCGCCACCGCAAAATCGAAACCGGAACTGGTAAGAATCTCGCGGCCCAGTTCCACGTTGGTGCCTTCCATCCGGACCACGATGGGAACGGAAATACCCAATTCGCGCGCCGCGTTCACCACGCCGGTCGCCAGGACGTCGCAGCGCAGAATGCCGCCGAAGATATTGATCAAGACCGCTTTTACACTGTGATCCGACAACAAAATGCGCAACGCGTTCTTGATCTGTTCCGCGTTGGCGCCGCCGCCCACATCCAGGAAATTCGCCGGACTGCCACCGGCATATTTGATGATGTCCATGGTGGCCATCGCTAAGCCGGCACCGTTCACCATACAGGCAATGTTGCCGTCCAGCTTGATGTAATTCAGGCTGAAGCGGGAGGCCTCTACTTCGAGCGGATCCTCTTCGTTCAGGTCGCGTAATTCCAGCAGATCTTTGTGCCGGTACAGGGCGTTGTCATCCAGCGTGATCTTCGCGTCGAGGGCGAAAACCGCTCCGTCGTTGGTAAGGATAAATGGATTGATCTCCGCCAGCGAGCCGTCAATTTCCTCGTTTGCTTTCGCAAGCGCGGTCATGGCTTTTACCGCGGCATTTATGCTGGCGGCGGGAATGCCCATGCCGAACGCCAGATTCCGCGCCTGGAACGGGAGCAAGCCCAGACCCGGCTCCAGGATCTCTTTTAGGATCAGAAGAGGGGTATGCGACGCCACTTCCTCGATATCCATGCCGCCCTCGGACGATGCCATGAAAACGAGTTTGCCGATAGCCCGGTCGAGCACGATACCCAGGTACAGTTCGCGTTCAATGGGGAGCGTCTCCTCCACCAGCAACCGCTGCACCAGGCGCCCCTCCGGGCCGGTCTGGTGGGTTACCAGTTGCATGCCCAGAATCTTCTTGGCGGCTTCCACGGCCTCCGCGGCGTCCTTGGCGACCTTGACGCCGCCCCCTTTGCCGCGTCCGCCCGCGTGGATCTGGGCTTTTACGACGACACTGCCGCCAATTTTCTTAGCGGCGGCCTCGGCTTCTTCCACCGTATAAGCGACCTCGCCCCGCGGAATGGGGACTCCGTACTTGGCCAAGATTGCTTTGGCCTGATACTCGTGGATTTTCATGACTTTAAAAGCCTAAGTTTAGCAGGCAGATTGAACCGGGTGCTAAACCGTTTTGGGCGTACATGTTCACATCCGGTCCTGGAGACCACTTGCTCACGCGCGGTGCGCCTTAAGCCCCTTGGAATCAATGAACCCAAAAAACGGTTAAGCACCCGATTGAACCCGCGCGTCAAAATCAGTGGCTTTCCACCATCTCGCGCAGCCGGTTCACGACATGTTTCAACGATTGTGCCTGGGCGGACATCTCTTCGCTGGCCGAAGCGGTCTCTTCCGCGCTGGCGGCGTTCGATTGCGTTACCTGGTCAACCTGCAGCATGGCTTTCGAAATCTGCTCCACGCCGCGCGCCTGTTCCTGGCTGCCTTCATTTACTTCGTCCACCAGCAGTTTCAAGCGGGTGGCGCTTTCGGTAATGCCGGCCATTACCTGGGTGACGTCTTCCAGATTCGTACGGCCTTCGCTCGATTTTGAGATCGAGTCCTCAATCAGGGCAGCCGTATCCTTGGCGGCCTGCGCCGAGCGCTGCGCCAGATTCCTTACCTCCTCCGCTACCACGGCGAACCCCATGCCAGCCTGTCCGGCGCGCGCCGCTTCCACGGCGGCATTCAACGCGAGAATGTTGGTCTGGAAAGCGATCTCATCGATTACCTTGATGATCTTCGCGATCTTGTCGCTGGAACCGCTGATCTCGCGCATGGAGTGCACCATCTTATCCAGCGTACGATTTCCTTCCACCACGCGCTGATCCACGGCCGCCACCACTTGAGCCGCGGTCTTGGAGTGCTCCGCATTCCCACGGATCATAGAGGTGATCTTTTCCGTGGTCGCGGATGTTTCTTCAATCGAAGCCGCCTGCTGAGAAGCCCCCTGCGCCAGGGTTTGGCTGGAGACGGAGACTTGCGATGCCGCGCTCGATATCTGGGAAACGCCCTCGTTGAGTTCGCTGACCGCCTGTTTCAGAGCGCGATTCACGCCCCTCACCACGAAGAAAGACAAAAGGAAGCCAATCACCAATCCCAGTCCGGCGGATGCGTAAGCCGCAAACATGCCGCGTTCAATCGAGGCAATCACGTCTTGTCCCGTGCGATCTCCAACCTGCGTTCTCTCCGCCCCCAGATCCTTCAGGGCCACGTTCTGCTCT
>JBBQUE010000353.1:0-4618 GCA_038212805.1 Bryobacterales bacterium
CGGCCACGCGGTAGCGGTTGCAATAAGACTGGTGGCAAAGATAGGATCCGCCCTTCATGACTTTGCCGGAGCCCTGGGACGGGCCCACGGGATTGCTCCGGGTAGCGACCACATGGTAAGTGGGGTGGAACCAATCCGCGCACCATTCCCAGACATTGCCCGTGATGGTATAAAGCCCGTACGCGTTGGGCGGAAAAGCATCGACCGGGGCGGGGGCCGAGAAGCCATCCTCGGCAAGATCGATGGCGGGGAATTCGCCTTGCCAGATGTTGCAAAGGTGGCGGCCGCCCGGAGTGAGTTCGTCGCCCCACGGGTAGAGCTTTTGTGCCAAACCTCCCCGGGCTGCGAATTCCCACTCGGCTTCGGTGGGCAGGCGCTTGCCAGCCCACGCGGCATACGCGGCGGCGTCGTTCCACGAAACGTGCACCACGGGGTGGTGAGGGCGGCCGCCGATGGCGGAATCCGGACCTTCGGGATGCTTCCAATCCGCGCCTGGCACTTTGCACCACCAGGGCACCGCCGCCACCGTATCTTCGACGATCGTCCGGTAAGCGCCCGCCGGGATGTGTCCCTCGAAAACAAACGACCAGTTCAGCAGTTCGGATTCGGTACGGAAAGCGGTGGCCGCGGCGAACTCAGCGAACTGGCTGTTGGTGACGGGCATGGCATCCATGTAGAACGGATCGACGGCAACCTCCCGGATGGGTCCTTCGCCATCCGCGGGGAAGCCGGCCACCAGGTCCGTACCCATTAGGAACGGTCCGCCATCCAGCTTGATCATGCCGGAGGTAGAGCCGGAAGCAGCGCGCACGCGTTGCGCGGAGGCGGTCCGCGAGAATCCCAGTAGCTGCGCGCGCTCGCGGCTGGGCACACAGCAAGGGTTCACGCGGGCAGCTCGTCGCGGATTTCGGCCTTTGACCAGAGCCGATCCAAAAACTGCTCCATGGCGCGCTGCTTTTTCTGGTTGAAGAGGAACTCTTCCAGTTCGTCGCGGATTTCCTCGAGTGGGCGCACGCCAGACGGGTATTTCTGGTGGATCTTGGCGATGTGAAAGCCAAACGGAGTGCGGAAAACCGGGCTGAGCTGGCCGGGCTCCAAAGCAAAGACTACGGCGTCAAACTCGTCCACCATCTGGCCGCGTGGGAAGGTTCCCAAATCTCCACCCTGGCCTGGACAATCGGAGTACTTGTCGGCCCATTGCTCGAAGGACGCGCCGGCCAGTAGTTCGGCATGCAGGCGCTCCAGTAGTTCCAGCGCAGGGGCGGGATCCGCGCCAGGCTCCAGGTTCTTCACGATATGGGCCGCATGAACGCGCTCGGGAGCCTCAAATTCCTCACGATGTTTGCGGTAATGTTCGACCACGTCTTTATTGCGGGGCGTAGCCAGGTGAGCCGTAGCGCGTTCGTACAACTGCCCGATGCGGATGTTCAGGTCCGGTTCAGGGCCATCGAGCGCCAACGCCGCTTGCCGCAGGAGCACGCGTTCAATCACGTTTTCACGCGCCCACTGCCGGGCGCGCACTTCGATGGATGCGGGATCTTCGCCCTGCATGGCTTCAAGCAGCCGGGGACGGATCGCGCGGAGTTCTTCCTTAATTTCCGCGTCGTCAACATTTTCACCATTTACTAGTACAGGCATTAAGGCTTATGGGGCTTCTCTTTGGCTTTCTCTTCCGTGGTTTTCTCTTCCGGCAGCGGATCCGGCGTTTCAAACTTGATGGTGGATTCGGTACCGAATCTGCGGTACATGCGGAATTCCGTTTCGTTCTTGGTAAGGTATCGCGTGCTGCGCGAGGTGACCACCGATTTCAACGGCAACAGATATTCGTTATCGCCGATCTTGGTGTAGTCGTAATCGAGCACGGTCTTGATGTTCTGAATCGGGAAGCCGACTGGAAGATCGTACGGCGTCATCACAATGCGGACCACTTGCTTGGTCTCCTGATCGATATAAAGCAGTCCACGGTAGGCCGGCACGTAATCCTGGGTTCGATCCGCAACAATGTGGTAACGCGAATTAGCCTGTTCAATGTCGTAGGAGAAGACGAACATGCGCTTGCCCCGAAGCGTGGCCCAGTGGTCCCAATCGAAGCGGGCCTGGCTTTCAGCGCGGAAGATATCCAGCATCATGCTAGCGAATTCTCCCTGCGAAACGGTTCCGCCTAGTTTCTCCATGGGTAGGTCGGTCACAGGTTGATTGTTCACCAACACCACTTTGTAATCTTCATGGCCTTCGAGGTAACTCAGGCGCGTAGTGATGGTGTCATAAAGACGCCAGGCTTCGGTGCCGGTGGAATCGCCATAGCGCCGCGTGACCTGCACGCAGATATAGTTGGGCAACTGCTTGGTATAGTTCATGGCGTACGCATGAACGGCGCTGATAATCCGGCCCTGTTCAATGGAATCCGGACCGGGCGGCGGCGCTGCTTTGACGGGCGCGGCGGGGGTTGGAGGCGGGGACGCAAGTTTCTCCGACCCGTCGCGCAATTCCTTGAGGGCCGCCACGGTACGGGCTCCGGCTCCCATTCCCTGTAGGTCCTCGATGGTCCGGTCGTCCAGCTTGTTGGTGAGCTTTACGTGCTTCAGGTAATCAGCCACCTGCTTATCGGGCTGCTTCAGTTCAACGGAAGACCGGATGAATTTGATCAGGTCCTGAACCGAGATCTTCATTTCCCCGGAAGCGCCGAACGCGCTTAGGGCTAGAACCGTGAGAAAACTTATCGAAATCAGGCGGTTGTGCATGACGATGCCTTTGTGATCATTTCATAAACAGACGCCGCTTGCGCGGAGTCTGTTGCGGCGCATTTGCCGGGAGTGCGGTCAACAGCGTTTTATTGATGGCGGCCAGCGCCAATGGGGCCATAATACGGTACCCGGTGCTGTTCGGGTGCAGACCGTCATCGGCCAGATCGGCTTTCATTTGCCCTGAGGCGTCGACGGTTTCTGAATAGTAGTCCAGGAAGACGTAGTTTCGCTGCACGCAAAAAGCCTGCATCCACTTATTCAGAGTCCGGATTTGTTCAGGCGGGCGCTGGCTAACGACATCATATGCCGGGTTGGCGTCTTTGTGATAACTGCTGACGGGCAGCACGGTGGCCAGAATGAACCTGATTTTGTGATAATCGCAGAGGTCGGCGATCAAAGTGATGTTGGATTCAATGTTGGCGACGGAAGTCCCGCGGGCAATGTCGTTAATGCCGCCCAACAGCACAACGGAGACCGGGTGAAGGTCGATTACGTCGGTCTTCATGCGGCCCAGCATCTGGCTGGTGATCTGCCCGCTGATGCCACGGTTGATGAAATCACGGTCCGGGAAGTATTCGTTCAGGCGCCAGAAGTCGGTGATGGAATCGCCCAGGAACACTATGCGGGGCCGGGCCGGCTGGGGCGGGCCAAGCCGGCTGTCAAGCTCCAGGAAGCGGCCCAGATTATCCGGGTCGGGGTTGCGCAATTGGCGATCCTTCTGTTCGATAAGCAGCCGGAAATGCGCCTCCATCTGGGTGAGGGAGTTGCGGAGTTCGGTGAACTGGCGTTGTCCTTCGTCAGGAAATGGTACCGGCTTGGGGACGGCGTCCGAGAGGGTGAGATAGGCGCGGATATTCAGAATCAGATTGTATTGCAGAGCCGCGTTCCCTGGCGTCACGCGCAGAGTCGTAAGGGACTGCCTGGCGTTCTCCAGCAGCGGTGCGCCCGCGCGGGCCAGATCCGGAACGGCCACCATGGTGGATTCCACCACCTGCAGGCTGCGTGTATACAGCGCCAAAGCCTGTGTATTGTTCAGCAGCGGCGTCTGCGCGGGAAGCTGAATCGTGAAAAAGGACCAAACCGCCAGGGTGAACTGAATTTTTCTCATGAACGCTCGTCCTTCTCCAATTGAAACGTGATGGTGCCGATGGGGAATGGCATACGGGCCCGTAGTTGGACGGGAAGCTTGCGGGCGTCGTCGGTAAGCCAGATCTCCAAACGCGCGTTCTTTTTATACAAAATCCCATTGAAGACAAACGCTTCATAGCGAATGGTATTGAATTTGCCCGCCTTGGTGGTGACCTCTTCTTTATCCAGCGCCTCCACTTTGGCGGAGACGCTCTTCACCCCATCGCTGACCGCGAGTTGGGCGCTTTGGCCGGGCTGGACGTTCATAGTGCGCAGTTTGTAAAAGCCGCCAATGATGTCGCTCACGCAGGGCGGGATTTCAGTCTCGGCGGTTTTGATGATCGTGTTCTTGAGGACATCCCGCTCCAGATAGGTGGCCTTCCTGGCCGAAGCATCAAAGGTGACCTTCGTCTGGCGCTGGCGGCGGCCCTCAATCGCGTCAAACTGGCTGGAGGACGCACACAACTGATCGTGCATTTCAACGCTGTAGTTGTCCTCCAGTTTATAGAGCCGCGAAACGATGCCGCCGGATTCGATGTGCAGCTTGGATTCCCACTGGGCCGGTGCCACGCGCTCCGCAAAACTGAGCCGGGCGCTACCGGCATAAATAAGCCGCCACTCGATTCCGTAGGAGAGGGACTCGCCCGGGAGGAAGACGAATGGCGGGCGCGGGGCGGCTTTGGACTGCGGCGATGAAGTCTGGTAAGCGAATAAGGCCAGCCAAACCAGCCCGAGTCGCAACTTGG
>JBBQUE010000354.1:0-4609 GCA_038212805.1 Bryobacterales bacterium
TCCCCGCTGGCAGGCTGATTGCGGCTCCCAAAGGCGGCTTCCCGCAGACCGCTCCTAATATTTGGGCCATCGCTCAAAGCTTGGACGACAAGCTGAAAGCGCCGTACACCATGAACCTGAACTTCAGCATAGACCGCGAACTGAAGGGTGGAGTGCTGGTGCAAGCCGCCTATGTTGGCCGCCTGTCGCGCAAATCCATCATCGGAGACGACGTCGCCATCCCGACCGACCTCAAAGATCCGACGTCCGGCCAGACCTACTTCCAGGCGGCCACGCAATTGTTCAAGCTCTCCAATAACAACGTGGCTACCGGCAAGGTGCCCAACATGCCGTTCTTCGAGAAGTTCTACCCCGCCTACGCAGGCGGTGGACTTTCCGCCACTCAGCAGATCTACGACCAGTTCGTTTCCCAGGAACCCGACGCTACTTCGGTGTTGCTGGATATCGACGGTCCCGGCTGCGACCCTTGCGGCAAGTTCGGCCCCTTTCAACAGTGGAGCCAGCAGTATTCCTCATTGGCCACTTACCGTTCGCGCGGCACGGGCGACTACCATGCTTTGCAGGTGAGCGTGCGCAAGCGCTTCACCAATGGACTGCTGTTTGACTTCAACTACACCTTGTCAAAGTCCATCGATATGGCGTCCACGCGCGAGTCGGATGGTCTCACCATCGCCCAGATCGTAAATCCCTGGAATCCGCGCCAGATGAAAGGGGTATCGGACTACGACGCGCGGCATATCCTGAGCGCGTTCTTCGTCTACGAACTGCCCGTCGGCAAAGGGAGGAAGTTCCTGGGAAGTTCCAACAAACTGCTGGATGCGGTGGTCGGTGGCTGGCAGGTGGGCGGAATCTACCGGCAGGCCTCCGGGTTCCCGACCAGTGTGGGAAATGGTGGATTCTGGCCGACCAACTGGAACATTACGGGCAATGCAACGCAATTGACGCCGCTGACCGCCGGGACCGTTAAAAATACCTCGGCGAAAGGCGGGGGGCCTAACCTTTTTGCCGATCCCGCCGCGGCATTCAAGGCTTTCGATTTCACGCTCCCGGGCCAGAGCGGTTCCCGCAACACGCTCCGTGGCGACGGCTTGTTCAATCTGGATGCCAGCATGAGCAAGACTTTCTTGATGCCTTACAGCGAGAAGCATCGGCTACAGTTCCGGGCCGAAGTCTTCAACCTGACCAATTCAGTGAGTTTTGACGTGAATCAGCTGTCCCTCAGTTTGGGCGCCTCCAGCACGTTTGGCAAGTACAATGGAACGCTGAATACGCCTCGTGTTATGCAGTTCGGCGCGAAGTATACGTTCTAATTCGCCCTCCCAAGCGGGCTCCCAGCGGGCCCGCTTTCCTTCCCTGCTGTCCCAGTCCCTTGCCCGCCAACATGGAAGAGACGCACCTGGAGCACGGCCGAAGCCATGGACCATAATCAATCCAAAGCCAGCGCCACCACCAGATCGGCATGCGCCCGTCGAGATCCGCGGCGTCCCCCGCTCAAACAGAACTTGTAACCCCTGCACCAGGTCCCGCTTCGGAACCCGCCATTCTGCCCCGTTGCAACCCCCCTTTCTCCGCGCCCGTAATCACCACCGGTAAAATCTTGCAATCCAACCGTTCCTTCTTCAGGAAATCCTCGAAACTGATCAATTCGCGCGATTTTGCCATCCGGATTTATTGCAGGCAAGTAATCCCAGGGGAGCTATCAAGAGCGTTATCCGAACCGTCTCCTGAAAACTCCCCCATCACCCGCAAACGGCCCACTCCGGGGCCGTCGTCCAAGGCTTTAAATCTATCAGCAGCTTCAAAAACAAATCCCGCGCCCCATCAATCTCGCACACCAAATCCATCAGCGCCGCCCGCACCCAGGGCCATTCTTCCTGGAATTTGATCGAGCAATTCTGCGTCACGCCCGCGGTTGCCGCCTCGCCCGTAGCCGCCACAGGCTCGGCTTTCGCCGGATAGATCAGCTCATTCACGAATTTCATAACCGTATCGGTATTGAAGCAGTGGCCGTTAGACATGCCCGATAATCCCGCACCCCCCGCCCAAAGCAACTCCTCGAATTCCGCAACCCGCTCATTCTAAACCAAATAAATTCCGAAAAAGCGTCGCACTCACTTGCTGCCGCTCCCTTCAGCGAACCAGCCGCACGAAATCGCCATACTCCGTCACCACCTCATCCGCCGTCAGCAGTGTCAAGCGCTCCGCTTGGGCCTGCGCAACCAGCATCCGGTCAAAAGGATCGCGATGATACCAAGGCAACAGCGTCAGCCCCCGCGCGTGCGTGGCCATCAACGGCAGACTCTCAAACGATTCTCCGGCGAACCGTGTCTCAAAGTCCGCCGGCACGGTCAACTTGCCCAGGCTCACCTTCAGCCAGATCTCCCAGTGCGACACCGCGCTTACGAACACCGTGTTGCCAGGGTCGCTGATCAGGGAACGCGCCGCCCCGGAGAGCGCCGGACTGTTCCCCAACCACCACAGCAGCAGGTGAGTGTCCAGTAGAATCCTCAACGTTCCGTGATCCCAAAAGCCTCTTCCATATCACCGGGCAGGCTGTCGAAGTCCGGGGCCATCCAGATCTCACCAGCCATGGAACCCGGCACCCGAGGTCCGGCAGGCCCCCGGTAAGCAATCAGCTTAGCCACCGGCTTGCCGGCCTTCGCCAGAATCACCTCGTTCCCTTTTTGTACTTCCTCTATCAGCGCGGAGAGCTCAGCCTTGGCCTCCGAAATATTTCGCACAACCATGCAGGAATTATATCAGACCAGATCTGGTCTGGTCATTATGTTTCTCAGTTTGCCCCAAACCCCGATGCTGTCGATTTTCAAGTTTTATCTCCCACCATATGAACCACATACCTATTTTCACCGCTTGGAACTGCCACCCCTCATGCCATTCTCACAACGGAAGCGGTGCCATTCCCAACTTCCCAATCCCCCCAACTCAACTCAAGGAGCAACAACATGGCCACCAGCCGCCAGATCGAAGCCGCCCGCCTCAATGGAGCCAAGGGCAAAGGCCCCGTCACCGCCGAAGGCAAGGCCCGCAGCGCCCAGAACGCCCGGAAACACGGCCTTAGCGCCACCATCCTCCTGGCCTCTGAATCCAGCGAGGAACTCACTCATCTGGTGGACCGCCTCAACCACCGTTTCCCTTCGGACGACATCCTCGACGAACTGCTCGTCGAAGAAATGGCCGTCGCCAAATGGCGCCAGTGGCGGACCTGGAACATCGAACACGCCATCATCAACGACGAAATGCAGCGCCAGGCTCCCCAACTCGCCACCGAATATCGGGAATTGGACCTCAACACTCGCACCGGCCTCGCCATCAAGGGCCTGAACGCCGAATCCAAGTTCATCTACAATCTCAGTCGCTACGAAGCCAAACAGCGCAAAGCCTTCCACAAGGCCGAGGAAAAACTGAAGCGCAATGAGAAGGAAGCCGCCCGCCAGAGGATAAACGAACCGGATTTGAAAGCCGCTTAACCCTTGTATTAAATTCTTCCCCGACATATACTCCTGCAGTAGGACGGAGGATAGCCCATGGCAGGTGATCTCGGTTTGAACGAATTTGCGGTGGTCTTGGATAAACCACCACAAGACTTTGGAATCGGAACTCTTGGGGTACAGCCCCAAGTCCCGTTTCTACACAAATACGGTGACCGGGTTCTGATCTCGGCCACGCCTCTCCCCCAGGGGGTAGATGTTCTCAGTGCCGAGATCGACACTGCGGTTCCCGCCGCCGTGATGGCCGAACTCAGCGACGCGGAGCGCCTGGGGTTGGCGGCGCTGGCGCTGCGGCAGAGCCCCGCATACATCGACGCCAAGACCAATCGGACTCGGGATGGCGTGAACTGGAACATGGAGGGCTGCGACCAGCCGCTACCAGCTCCCGAGCCCGGAGCCATGCCCATGGACGCCAACGCGCCGGGCCCCACCAGTTCGTTCCTCGAAGGTAGCGTGGCGGTAGGAATCGTGATCGTGGAAGGCCCCACGGCAGATCTAAAGTTCAGCGCTGCCGAACGGACCAAGGTGGTGGCTGAGGTACAGAACGGGCTCGGCTGGCTGGCCTCCATGAATCCCAGCGCGGGCATTAATTTCACTTACGATATCCGGGTGGTAACCCTGGCGGTTGCGGCCAATCCGGCGGCGGCCGATCTGGAAGCTCTGTGGCGCGATCCTGCCATGGCCGCGCTCGGCTTCGCGGCCAATTTTCAGGGTGTCACGGATTACGTAAACAGCAACCGGACGCGCTTCCAGACCCGCTGGACTTACTGCGGTTTCTTCGTGAAGTATCCCTTGAACTATTTCGCTTACGCATCCATCGGCGGGCCGCGGCTGGTGTTGGATTACAACAACGACGGCTGGGGCCCCGATAACATCGACCGCGTGTTCACCCATGAAAGCGGGCACATTTTCGGATGCCCCGACGAATACGCGGCGGCCAACTGCAACTGCGGCGGGACCTGGGGTCGTTTTGGAGACCCCAACATTAACTGTGAATCCTGCGCGCCCGGAAGCGGCGTCGCCTGCCTCATGAGAGGCAACAGTTGGACCATGTGCAGCGCCACTCCGCGGCACTTTGGGTGGACCATCCCGAAGACCGC
>JBBQUE010000355.1:0-4606 GCA_038212805.1 Bryobacterales bacterium
GACCTGATCCAACACGATATTGATCGCCTTCGCCGCCAGCGCGCCATCGGCGGGATTACCGGGGATGTTCGCCTCATCCACCTGGACGCAGGCGCACGGCAGGCCGCGGACCTGCTCCGCCAACACGCCCGCAATGGCCAGCGTCAAAGCCTCAAAGTTTCCGTAATGCTGGTCCAGCAAGCTGCGTGACAACATATAAGGACTGGTCACGGTGAACTTGAAGGGTCCCGGCGCTACCGATGCCGCAGCCGCGCAATCCGCCATCAGGTTCAGCCCGCCCTCGCTGAGCTCCCCAACTACGACCGCGGCCGGTTTGCGCCGAAACTGCATCTGGTGCAGCTTCTGAAAGGCGTCGGTGTCGCTACGTCCCAGGTTCGTGCGCACGCCGCCCATGGCACCCACAAAATAATCGATCATGCCGTTGGTGTCCGGATGATTCAAATCGAAGCGATAGATTTCGCCCTCGGTGGGTAGATCTATGCCCGCCTGCCGTTGGATGTCGAAGATCACGCGCATGGCGTCCAGGCGGCCCTGCTCGGTAGGGTGGGCGGCGAACCAGTCGGGCACGGGGTAAGATCCCACTGTGGTGGTGCGAATATGAGGCGTCGGCATGAGAACACTTAGATTACATCAGCAGGTGCTATCCGCAGATTACGGCCAGTGAGATACCCTGGATCTTATGTCTGCAAGCACGATTCATCCGCCCCAGCGCCTGCTGTTTGGTCCCGGCCCGACCATGGTGGAACCACGCGTCTACCACGCCATGTCTCAGCCTCTGGTGAGCCATATGGACCCCTACTATTTTGAGGTGATGGCGGATACGCGGCGTCTGCTGCGGGATCTTTTCGGAACGCGGAATGAGATGACGCTGCCCATTTCGGGCACCGGATCGGCTGGTATGGAGACCGCTGTCACGAACTTTGTGGAACCGGGCTCGAAATTCGCGATCCTCGCCAACGGCTTCTTTTGCGACCGGCTCAGCGAGATGGGCAAGCGCCAGGACGCGCACGTGGTGCGGCTGGAAAAGCCATGGGGCGAAACGTTTACCGAAAACGAAGCCATGGAGTTCCTGCATCGCGAGAAACCTGCCGTGGTCGCGTTCGTGCACGCCGAAACTTCCACCGGTGCCTTGCAGAACCCCCTGGCGATCACGAAGGCGGCGCGCGAGATTGATGCGCTGGTGATCATGGACACGGTGACTTCGCTGGGCGCGGTACCGGTAAATGTGGACGCGGCGGGCGTGGATATCGCGTATAGCTGTTCGCAAAAAGGGATCAGTTGCCCCCCGGGATTGGCTCCGTTCACCGCCTCCGCGCGCGCCATGGGGCGCCTGAAAGCCCGCACCACGCCGATGCGTGAGTGGTATCTGGACCTGCGCTTGCTGGCCGAGTATTATGACGGCAAAAAGTATCACCACACCGCGTCTGCCTCGCTCCTCTACGCGCTAGCCGAAGGGCTGCGGTTGATCGCGGAGGAAGGGATGGAGCAGCGTTTTGCCCGGCATGTGGCCAACCACCTGGCGTTGGTGGCGGGCCTGGAACAGCAGGGCCTGACCATGCACGTGGCCGCTGGGCAGCGCATTCCCAATCTGAACACGCCGCGCGTGCCACCGGGCGCGGACGACGCCAAGGTCCGGAAGCATTTACTGGACCATCACGGCATAGAAATCGCGGGCGGGTTTGGGCAACTGGCGGGAAAGATTTTCCGGATTGGCCTGATGGGTCCGCTGTCGAATCCGGAAAGCGTGGGTTTGTTTTTACGTGCGTTCCACGAAGCGCTCTCGTCTTAGCCGGTGGGTTCGTTGGGCGGCGGCCACGCTGCTGGCAGCCGCACTGGGCGTCTACGGCTTCTGGGTGGCTTCGTTTTTTCTGTTGAAATGGCTGGATCCTGCCACCACCGCGGTCCAGATGGAGCGGCGTCTGGACGCGCTTTGGCTGGGGAAGCCCTACCGGAAGCAGTACAAGTTCGTGCCGTTGAAACGGATCTCGCCGGACCTGCAACACGCGGTGGTCGCCTCAGAAGATGAACGCTTCCGGCAACATTCCGGCATCGACTGGGTGGAGCTGCGGAAGGTAATTGAGCAGGATTTGGAACGGGGCAAGCGGCCCAGCCGGGGCGCGTCCACCATCAGCCAGCAGCTGGTGAAGAACCTGTTTCTGAGCACCTCCCGTTCCGGCGTGCGCAAGGTTCTGGAGTTTGCGATTGTACCGGCGGCCGAGGCCATACTGGGAAAGGACCGGATTCTGGAGCTGTACCTGAACGTGATCGAATGGGGTCCCGGGATTTACGGCGCGGAGGCGGCCTCGCAGGCGTATTACAAGGTGCCGGCCGCGCGCGTGAATCGCGATCAGGCGGCCCGCTTGGCAGCCTGTATTCCGGCTCCTTCGCGGCGGCGTCCGGCGGCCATGGGCAATCTGGCGGAGATCATTCAAGTGCGCATGCGGCAGATGGGATTCTAACGATGAATATGCTTTCCCCCCAACGTGTTACTTTGGCTGGCCGCTACGCGACGCTGGTCCCGCTGAATGCGGAGGAACATGCCGCCGCGCTTTGGCAGGCAGTACAAGGGCCGCAGCCAGGGCCACACAACGATGCGCTATGGCTGTATATGGGCGACGGGCCGTATACCGATTTCGCATCGTTCCGCACCGCGATCGACATGAAAGCAATGGGGGATGACGTGTTTTTCGCCATCCTAGGCGCGGACAGGCGGGCCGTGGGGTATGCGTGCCTGATGCGGATCGACGTGAAAAATCGCGTGGTGGAGGTGGGCAATATCCTGTATAGCCCGCGCTTGCAGAAGACCCGCGCCGCCACCGAAGCCATGTACCTGCTGGCCCGCTACGTCTTTGAAGACCTCAATTACCGGCGCTATGAATGGAAGTGCAATGCGCTGAACGAACCCAGCCGCCGGGCCGCCACACGGTATGGCTTCGTTTTTGAGGGTCTGTTCCGGCAGCACATGATGGTAAAAGGCCGCAACCGGGATACCGCGTGGTATTCCATGCTGGATTCGGAATGGCCGGCGCGCAAGGCGGCGTTTGAGCAATGGCTGGCCCCGGCGAACTTCGACGGCGATGGCCTCCAGAAACGGGCATTAAACCCCGAATAATTTCCGCAAGGATTGTTCAGCAGACGGCATTCTCCCGTTGACAGCGCACGGAAAGCGCTGCTCAGGAGAATCCAAATGAATAAAGCAATTTACGGTCTGGCTGCGTTCGCGGCCATATCCTTGGCGTTTCCGCTGAGCGGGGCCGAATACCGCATCACCGGCCCGCACGTGAACGGCAACTTGTCGGTGTATCTGATCCATGGACCCAATCGCACGCCCAGGCACTTCCTCACCTTGCAGGAAGCGCTGGAGCAGAAGAAAGCCGTGGTGTTCGAGACCGGCCGCGTGAACGAACTCGCGATTCAGAACCTGTCGCAAACGGAGGATATTTATGTGCAATCCGGCGACATCGTCAAGGGCGGCCAGCAGGACCGGACGTTGAAAGACGACCTTATCATTCCCAGCGGGTCGGGGAAAGTTTCCATTTCGTCGTTCTGCGTGGAGCATGGCCGCTGGAGCCAGCGCGGCAGGGAAACCGCGGGGCGCTTCGACAGTTCATCCCAAGCCGTCGCCACCCGCGAGGTGAAGAAGGCCATGAAGCTGTCGGCGGATCAATCGGAGGTATGGAGCAAGGTAGCCGAAACGCAACGGAAGTTGTCTTTGAGCGTGGGAGGGTCGGTGGCCGCACCCGCATCACCCAGCAGTTTTATGTTATCGCTGGAAAGCCCAAGTCTGCAAAGGCCGGTTGCGGATCACATCCGCGCGCTGACGGCGCTGGGAACGGCCAGCCTGGACGTGGTGGGCTACGCGTTTGCCGTGAACGGCAAGCTGAGCAGCGCCGATATCTACGCCACTAATGACATGTTTCGTAAACAGTGGGCCAAGCTACTACGCTCAAGCGCGGTCGAGGCCATTGCGGAAAGAGCGTCCGGGACGCCGCCGCCACCCCCTTCTATCGATGCATTGCGGGGCTTCCTGGCCGGGGCCGATCAGGGAAACTCAACCAGCAACGACTTGACTCCCCGTACTCGCCGCGTCACTAAGGAAACCGATCGCGAAGCGCTGTTTGAGACACGGGACCGGGCCCAGAGCGATGCCTGGATTCACCGGAGTTACCTGGTGAAGTAGCCGCCACGGCAGGCGTTAACGGGACAGATCGTCCCAGTTCTGGGGCGAACGAGACAGCTTGTCGCCCTGGACTCCGGGAGAACCCTGAATCGGCGCGGAATCGGAGTGGCACTTGGCATGCATTAGGTCCGGCAAGGAAATAAAACCTATGAAGCTAGAAAATGTCAGGCTGGTATTACTCGCGGTATCGATGGCGGGGGCCGCTGCCGCCGCTACGCCGGCTAAGATCGCTCCGGACTTGAGGGATACCAAATCCAACGGCCAGGTAGAGGTAATCGTTCAATACCGGAGCCGCCCCACGCAGGCTCACCACCGGCGCGTGGCCGTCCGCGGGGGCCGCCTCCAGGGCGAACTCGGTATGCTGAACGGCGCGGTTTACACAATACCCGCCGGGGCCGCGGCAAGCCTGGAATCGGATCCCGAAGT
>JBBQUE010000356.1:0-4600 GCA_038212805.1 Bryobacterales bacterium
CATCCACGAATTGGGAACCTGCCGGATGGGCGCGGACCCGAAGACTTCGGTGCTGAACAAGTTCAACCAGGCGCACGACGTGAGGAACTTGTTCGTGATGGATGGGAGTTCGTTTGTGTCGGGCGGCTCGCAAAACCCGACCTTGACGATTCTAGCTCTGGCCATGCGCGCTTCCGAATACCTGGCCGAGGGCATACGGAAGGGCGACCTGTAAGCGCTATTTCTTCAGCGAATCCAGCAGCTTTTCGAACTCGGCCTGGCGCGCGGACAGGGTTTTGGTGGGCGCGGTGAACTTGAAGAAGACTGCGCCTTGGGGGCCTTCCACGATGGCCGCCAGCATGCGGTAGCCGGGTTTTGAGGAGTGGGTGGCCGCCATGGGTCCGCCCATACCGCCGTACGTTCCTGTGACATCGACCGTGGTGACGTTCAAACCGTGGATGGTGCGGTTCGTCGTTTTGGCCACGTTCTTCGAAGGCTTGCCGTCGGGCTGTTGGAACTGGCCCACCCAGCGATCGATGTTGGCCTGCACGCTTCCCCCTTGGCCGGGTCCGAAATAATAGACGGCGCATTCGCCCGGGTCTTTGTCGCCCGCGGCGGAAGGAACGGTATAGGTGGCGGCTCGCATGGGCTTATCGCTGGCGTTCTTCCAGGTGGCGGGCGGAGTCCAGCTAATACCAGCAGCGGATTCGGCCAGCGCGATTCCGGCCATCAGGAAAGCCGGCAAGAGAGTCCAACGGTTCATAATAGATACTATAACGTTCTCTATGAAGCCTCTTCTCTTTCTCCTGATGGTGCTGGTCCCTTTGATGGCGCAGCTGATGGCGCAGCCGCAACAGCCTCTGCCGTTCAGCCACAAGCAACACGTGGGCACGGGACTTAAATGCGCCGAGTGCCACAAGAATGCCGATCCAGGCGAAAGCATGGGGCTGCCGGTGGTTTCTAAGTGCATGGCATGCCACATAGAAATCGCAAAAACGAAGCCAACCATCCAGAAATTGAAAGCGTATGCAGTCGCCAAGCAGCAGGTTCCGTGGGTTCGGGTGTACGAAGTTCCCGGGTTCGTGTGGTTCAGCCACCGGACGCATCTGGCGGCGAAAGCTACGTGCGAGACATGCCACGGGCCGGTAGCGGAGCGGGACGTACTTACCCGGGAAGTTAACATTTCCATGGGGACTTGCATGGAATGCCACCGGAAAAACGAAGCCAGCATCGATTGCAACCTGTGCCACGAGGCCCGCTGAGACTGGTACACTGGCAGTCGTAAACCTATGAGAATCCTAATCGTTGAGGATGAGAAGCGAATTCAGGACTTCCTGTCGAGGGGGCTTGAGAGCGCTGGGTATGCGGTGGACGCGGCGGGCAACGGAGCCATCGCGGTGGAGATGGTTCACGGGACCGAGTACGACCTGATCATTTTGGATCTGGGGTTGCCGGACACGGACGGGTTGTCGGTTCTAACCAAGATCCGGAACCGGAAGACCAGTCCGCCGGTGCTGATCCTGAGCGCGCGGGATGCGGTGGACGACCGCGTGAAGGGGCTGGAGTTAGGGGCGGACGATTACTTAACGAAGCCATTTGCGTTTGTAGAACTGCTGGCGCGGGCGCGGGCTTTGCTGCGGCGGGGGCAGCCGACGCCGGAGCGATTGCAGGTGGGCGAGCTGTTACTTGACTGTATCCGGCGCAAGGTTGTTAGAGGCAACGAGAACATAGAACTAGCGCCGAAAGAATTCAGCATTCTTGAGTACATGATGCGCAATCGCGGGCGTCCGCTCAGCCGCACCATGATCGTCGAGCATGTCTGGGACATGGATTACGACGGGCTGACGAATATCGTAGATGTCTACATCCGGCACCTGCGCAGCAAGATCGACGATAAATATCCGTTGAAGATGATCCATACCGTGCGCGGCATTGGTTATATGCTCGACATTCCGGAGAAGACCGAGAAATTCGTTTAGGCCGACATGCTGGCTGGCCCCAACCCACTGCGGTTCGTGCGAGGCTTGCGCTTCCGGCTTGCGGTCAGCTACGTAGTATTCTTCGCCATGGTGTTGGGCAGCCTGGGTGTAGTGTTCCGGGCAACACTGAGCGCCATTCAGGAAAAACAGGTTGAGGATGTCCTGGACGAAGAGTGGGGCGCAGCCAAAGGATATCTGCGCTTCGAATTCGGACCCTACTGGTTTTACGACAAAACCGATCCGGAAGAAAACTTCATCGTGGAACGCATCCGGCGCATTTCGCTGCTGACGGATTCAGCCGGGCATCCGCTGCAATGGAACGGGTACGACTCGCTTGGGTTCGATTCGCCGGATCGGATTAAGGCCACGTTGAAGCTGGGTCCCAGAGGGCGGGCGATCCGGCAGCAGCGGGATAGCCGCGGGGTGCTATACGTGATTCGCTCCGGGACCATTGTGGATCAGCGGGGCCATTTTTACTACTTCGCGATTGGGCGCAATGTGGAAGATACCGTGAAGCTGCGGCAGGAGTTCACGTTCCAATACGCGGTGATCTCGCTGGGCGCGCTGTTGGTGAGCGGGCTGTTTGGATGGTTCCTGGCACGGCGGGCCCTAGCGCCCGTGAACTTCGTGGCAGATGCCGCGCAGTTGATTACGCATTCGAACCTGCGCATTCAAATTCCCACGCGCGGAGCAGGGGACGAGCTGGACCGGCTGGTGGAAGCGTTCAACCGCATGATTGAGCGGCTGGGGCTCTCTTTCGCGCAGATTCAGCAGTTTTCGGCGGATGTTTCACATGAGCTGCGGACCCCGCTCACCATTATCCGGGGCCAGTTGGAAGTGGCGCTGATCACCGCGAAGACAAGCGAGCAGTACCGGGATGCGATGGTGAACGCGCTGGAGGATGTGGAGCGCTTATCGAATATCGTGCGCGCCCTATTGATGCTGTCGCAGGCGGAATCGGGGCAGCTGGTCCTGAAGAAAGCCGAGCTGGATTTGAGCCAGACGGTGCGGGACCTGGTGGAGGAATTCCAGATTCCAGCGGAAGCGGAAGGCGTGGAATTGAAAGCCGATGTTCCGCCGCATTGCCGGGTATTCGCGGACCGCGTTCAGATTGAACGGCTGATTACGAACCTGGTATCGAATGCCATCAAGTACACGCCCCGGGGTGGAAACGTGCGCGTGGAACTGACGGGCGATCCGGAGCGCGTTACGCTGGTGTTCGCGGACACGGGAGTGGGGATTGCGCCCGACCACCTGCCGCATATTTTCGATCGTTTTTACCGGGTGCCTTCGGCGGATCCGGAAAAAGGCCTGGGGCTGGGGTTAAGCTTCGTGGCGTGGATTGTGAAGGCGCAGGGCGGCACGATTTCGGTGGAGAGCGAATTGAATAAAGGAAGCCGGTTCACGGTTACGCTGCCCTCTGGCAGGGCAGAGAACCGGGGTCTACCGGGGGTGGGCGACCTGGTGACTGAGAAGATTCCGAATATTCACGTTTAAGTCCGCAACCACTTTTATTGATAGGTGTTGGTATGATGCAGGCAGCCATGGGTAGACAAAATCTTCTCGGTCTGGTTCTGGCGATGGCTCCGTGTGCCTGGGCACAGGGCCGGGCGGACGCGCCGCTTACCTACGAAGTGACCACGGAAGCCTGCCGCGATTCGCTGGAACCCATTCTTGAAGTTCCGCGGCGCCCGGTGGCCACTGGCTTATCGATTCCCAAGCGTTTGTTCGGGGTAATTCCGAATTACCGGGCCGATCAGATTCGGTCAACTTACACGCCGCTCACCCGGAAGCAGAAATTCGCGATCGCCCACAGCGACAGTTTTGACTGGCCCAACTACTTTCTTCTGGCAGGGTACGCGGTGCAGGCCCAAATGGCGGAGAAGGGCTTTGGCCAAAACGGCGGGATCGGGGGATTCGGAAAGTATTACGCGCGCGCAGTGGGCGATCAGATCATTGGAAGCTATCTGACGGAAGCGATTCTGCCGGCTTGGCTGCATGAGGATCCGCGCTTCTTCCGGAAGGGCGAGGGCCCGGTCTGGCGCAGGGCTTACTACGCGGCTTCACGGATCTTCATCGCGCAAAAAGATGACGGAGGCAAACGCTTCAATGTTTCGGAACTGGCTGGTAATGCGGCGGTGGTGGCGCTGACTTCGGCGTATTATCCAGACAGCCGTGCGGTGCCCGAGGCCGCGGAGCGGTTTGCCATGCAATTGGGAAACGATGTGGTTTCCAATCTTCTCACCGAATTCTGGCCGGACATCCGGCGCCACCTGCCTTTCCACAAACAGATACACTAAAGGCGTGGCAGCTTCTTTCGAGATTCAAAAGCGGGAACAGGAAGGCATCGTCATCCTGGACCTGAAAGGGCGTCTGGTGGTGGGCGAGGCCGTGGGGGCATTGCGAACGCACCTGACCGCGGAAACCACCCAGGGATCGCGGCGCATTGTTTTAAATCTGCACGGGGTGGATTATATCGACAGCACCGGGTTGGGAAGCCTGGTCATCTGCTACACCACCATGCAGAAAGTTGGCGGTGCCATGAAGCTGCTGAAGCTGAACAAGCGCAATATTGAACTGTTGATTCTGACGAAACTCTCTACCGTCTTTGAAGTTTTCCAGGACGAACAGGACGCCATCAA
>JBBQUE010000357.1:0-4576 GCA_038212805.1 Bryobacterales bacterium
CCAGATGCGCGGGATGATAACGGGGCCGCCCAGGGAGAGCCCGTACTGATTGCGTTTGAAAGCTGGCTTGGCTGCAGCCGCCGGGGTGAAGAAGTTCCTGGCATCCAAGACTTCGTTGCGCACGAATTCGAAGGCCGTTCCATGCAGGGCGTTGGAGCCGCTCTTAATGGTCAGGTTTACCACTGCGCCGGTGCCGCGGCCGAACTCCGCCGGATACGAATTGGTTTGGACCTTGAACTCCTGGATGGCATCGATCGAGGGCTCCACCATCTCGGCGCGCCGCCCTGCCCCGGCCAGTTCCACCAGATTGTTATCAATGCCGTCCATGATGTAGTTGTTCTGGCTGACGCGCTGCCCGCCCGCCGAGAAACCACCCAGCCGGGCATTGGGCGCTGCCTGCACGGCTCCACCCGACATAAGCGCCAGGTCCAGATAATTCCTGCCATTCAGCGGCATATCAACAATGCGCTGGTTATCGATCACCTGCCCTTGCGAGGCCTCCACCGTATTCAGCCGGCTGACCGACGCCTTCACTTCCACCTGCTCACTGAGCGCTCCCACCTCGAGCGAGAAATTGAGCGTGGCGCGTTGATCCACGTCGAGTTCCAGGCCCTGGCGCAATACCGGCTTGAACCCGGGGTGCAGCACGCGCACTTCGTAAGCGCCTGGCGGGAGCAGTGGAATGGTGTAAAGCCCAAGTCCATTGGTTTCAGTGGCGCGTTGCAGGCCGGTGGAGGTGCTGCGAACGGTAACCGATACGCCAGGCACAACCGCTCCAGCGGCGTCGGTTATGCGCCCGGCCAGTTGAGCAGTCTGTGCCAAGGCGCAGGTAGCGGCCAGGCAGAGGGAAAGAAGGATTTTGCACATCGCGCCTACATTGTACAAGGCGATGGGATTGGGTGTGACGTGGGCAAATCTGTTCAGTCGCTGCGTCTTGCTGGCGGGGCACGGGCTGCCCTTTGCCGGGCGTCTCGCTCCAACACGGTTCGAAATAATTGCGCCGAAGCGCGAAAGTTCGTCTTGGGGACGATCCAGTGCGCTTGGCAGATCAATTAATTGTTCCTCAGCAGCGCTGGCGAGGATCTGGATGGTTCCAACAACCATGAGATTACGGCTTAGGGCGATCCTTCGCCAAATTCCGCCCGATGGTTGGAGGCATCGGATTCCTACTTCCGCCGGCTCTCCAGCGCGGCCCTCGGGAGGTCTTTCCATTTCGTCTGGAGTGCGGGAAGGGGCGTGCCTGGCATCGATTTACCAAGACTGGATACCAGAATTGGCCGGTTGTGCGGCGTAACCACTCGGATGTTAGACTGATGCCAGATGCAAGAGTCGATTTCTCAGGGAGTATATGAAGTTCTGGCCCACTGGGACAGCGAGGCGGGAGTCTGGGTGGCGGAAAGCGAAAATGTCCCCGGGTTGGTTGCCGAGGCAGAATCTCCGAATGTTCTTGCCAAGAAGCTGAGATCGCTGATTCCAGAGTTGCTGGAATTGAACGGCGTTAGGAGTAACCCGATGGGGAGATTCCGCGTAATTTACCAACACGAAGAGAGTGACCTGCTGGCGTCCTGATGGTGAGTTTCACACGGAAGGTGATAGAAATTCTCCGGGCGAATGGATGTAAGTTTGAGCGTTCAGGACGGGGCGGCCATGAAATCTGGTAGAGTCCTGAGACAGATCGGCGGTTTCCCGTCGATCACAAGATCTTGTCACGGCACACGGCAAATGCGGTACTAAAACAAGCAGGCATCCCCAAGCAGTTTTGATCGGCCTCCATTGCGCACTGCATCGCCCAAGTGATACTATCCTGACGAACAGATGCAAACCGCTCGTCCGTATTCCAAAATCCTGCGCAGGACCGCCGCGCTCGCGCTCGCGTTCGCCGGCCTGAGCGAAGCGAGAACCATGATTACCCAAAAACCCTTCGGTAAAACCGAGGACGGAACCGCCGTTGAGTTGTATACGCTGAAGAGCGATGGGCTGAAAGCCTCCATCACCACCTATGGTGGGCGGGTGGTGACCTTGATGGTCCCGGACCGGACCGGCAAACCCGGCGACATTGTGCTGGGGTTCGACTCCCTGGCCGGTTACCTGAAGGAAAATCCGTACTTTGGGGCGCTGATCGGGCGCTATGCAAACCGGATCGCGCATGGCAAGTTCACGCTCGAAGGCAAGGCCTACCAGCTGCCCATCAACAATGGCGCCAACAGCCTTCACGGTGGGGTGCATGGCTTTGATCGCAAGGTCTGGAAGGCCAAGGTAGAGGGCGAATCCCTGGTGCTGACGTACGTGAGCAAAGACGGCGAAGAGGGTTATCCCGGTACGCTGACGGCCACGGTGAAGTACTCCTTGACTGCGTCGGAGCTGCGCATCGATTATTCGGCGACTACCGACAAGCCGACGGTGTTAAACCTCACCAACCATTCCTACTTCAACCTTGCCGGCCAGGGCGAGGGCGATGTGCTGCGGCACGAGGTTACGATTTTCGCGGATAAGTTTACTCCGGTGGACAAGGGGTTGATTCCCACCGGCGAACTGAGGAGCGTGGCTGGGACGCCGTTCGATTTCCGGACTCCGCACAAGATTGGGGAGCGGATTGGGGCGGCGGACGAGCAACTCAAGTTTGGTTCGGGGTATGACCATAACTGGGTGCTGACGGGCGCGACTGGGGCGCTGCGGCTGGCCGCGAAGGTGCACGATGCGGGGTCGGGCCGGGTGCTGGAAGTGATGACCACGCAGCCGGGGATCCAGTTCTACACCGGGAACTTTTTGGATGGGACCCTGACGGGCAAGGATGGGAAGGTTTACAAGCAACGGTACGCGTTCTGCCTGGAAACGCAGCATTTCCCCGATTCGCCGAACAAGCCGGGCTTCCCCTCAACGGAGTTGAAGCCCGGGCAAAAGTTTCAGAGTACTACGGTGTTCCGGTTTTCAACAAAGTAACCACAATGCGGGAGCCGTCGGGACCGCCGCGATAAACGCGCTCGACGGCTTTCTTGAAGTCCGCCGCCTTCGCGCTGGGGATGTCCAGGAACTGCTGCGGATTGCGGTCCGTCAGCGGGAACCAGCTGCTTTGAATCTGCACCATGATGCGGTGGCCGGGGCGGAAGACGTGGCAGACATCCGGCATCACGTATTCAATCCTGGCGGGCGCGTTGGGCGTGAAGGGCTCCGGCTTCTCCATGCTGTTGCGGAACTTCCCGCGGAACGGCTCGCCGCGCACTAACTGTTGATATCCGCCCATGTGGAGACCTTTGGGGTTGGGCTGCGGGTCCGGGAAGTCGCTGGGATAAACGTCAATCAGCTTGACGACGAAATCGGAGTCGGTCCCGGTGGTGGACACGCGCAACGTGGGCCGGATGGGTCCGGCGATGACGACGTCCTGTTCCAGGGGCGCAGTCTGGTAGACCAGAACATCGGGGCGCTTGGAGGCGAAGCGTTGGTCGTAGGTCATGTAGTCGCCCGGCATCCCCTCGCCGATTTCGCCGATGACGGGCACGGGGCGCGTGGGGTCGCTGGTGTATTCGTCGAAGGCGGTGGCCTGCGGTTGGGTGAGCGACAGAGCACCGTTGGCGTCCAGGTACAGCGCGGTTTCCGTGGCGCCCTTGGGTGGCCAGGCGTCAAAACGAACCCATTCGTTGCGGCCCGTTTCGAACAGCCAGGCTTTCGGGAAGGTCACGTCGCCCTTGGATTTCAGGTGCTTGATGAAAAACGGGAGTTCGATGTTCTGCCGGTAGAACTCGCCTGTCTTGGAGGCGAAATCCAGATTGCCGAGCTTGTCGCCATCGCCGCGCGACCATCCGCCGTGGGGCCAGGGGCCCATCACCAGCGTGCCGCCGGCCGCGGGCTGCGTGGCTTCCATGGCGCGGAAGAGCTTCAAAGGGCCGGATAAATCCTCGGCATCGAACCAGCCGCCTACCCACAGCACGGCTGGTTTCACTTTGTTCATGTGTGGGGCCAATGCCCTGGCCTGCCAGAACGAATCGTAGTTGGGGTGCTTCAACAGATCGTCCCAGTAGATGTTTTCATTCTTCAGATAGCGCTCGTTAGCGTTGGCCAGCGCACCCATTTGCAAGTAGAAATCGTGGGAATCGGCGGTGCCGAATTCGAAGGGGAGCTGGCGTGTGGGGCGGGCGGGTTCGTTGCCGCGCGGCTTGAAGCTGGAATAGAAACCGAAGTTGGCGGCCAGGAAAAAGGCTCCGTTGTGATAGGAATCGTCCCCGTTCCCGACGTCGCCCATGGGGGCCTGCGGCGAGACGGCCTTGAGCGCGGGGTGCGAATCAATCAGGCTGAAGGCGGCATAGAAGCCGGGGTAGGAGATACCCCAGATGCCAACGCGGCCGTTGTTGTTGGAGACGTTTTTCACCAGCCAGTCGATGGTGTCGTAGGTGTCGGTGCTTTCGTCTGTATCCTTGGAGCCGGTGAGTTTCTTATGGACAGGAACGTCGATAAACGGGCCTTCGGAGAGATAGCGCCCGCGCGCATCTTGATATGCGAAGATGAAGCCTTCTTTCGCGAACAGGTCGGACGGGCCAACTGACCCGCGGTAGTTATCGATGCCATACGGAGCCACCGAGTA
>JBBQUE010000358.1:0-4571 GCA_038212805.1 Bryobacterales bacterium
CGCGCGCATTGGTCCCGTGGATGTGCTGGTGTACGCTACCGGCACCAATGTCCCGGACCGGTCGATGAAGCGGCTGAACGAACAGATCTGGGACATGATGATCAACGTGAACCTGAACGGCGCGTACTACATTACACGCGCACTGCTGCCGGGCATGCGGGAGCGGAAGTCGGGGCACCTGATCTACATTTCATCCGTCAGCGGGTTGACGCCGGATGTTTCGGGTGCGGCGTACCAGGCGGCCAAGCGCGGGCTACTGGGGCTGGCGCACGCCATTCGCGTGGAGGAGAAGGCCAACGGTATCCGGACCTGCGTGGTGTGTCCGGGGCTGGTGGATACGGAGATTCTGGAGAAACGGCCGGAGAAGACTCCGGCGGAAACCGTGGCGAAGGCATTGCAAGCGGAGGATGTCGCGGAGATGGTGCTAGCCGTGGCAAGGCTGCCGGAGCGGGCCTGCGTGCCCGAGTTGCAGTTGCTGCCTACCTTGCTTTAGCGTTGCTTTCGCGAGGTGGATGTCCTCGAGACCGCCAATGCTTTTGCAGCGAAAAAACGAGCCCAACGGGTTGTACAGTTGATGTACAATTAAAGCGTGCGGGAAATCACGGTGAGCGAATTCCGGCAGCAATGCCTCTCCCTTATGGATCATCTTCCGGCGGAGGGTATCCTGATCACACGCCATGGACATCCGGTTGCGAAGCTCTTCCCGGCGGATGATTCGTGCACGGATCTGATGGAAAGCGTCCCCGGCCTGGTGTGCGACAAGAACGACGATCTATTCTCCACTGGAATTGAGTGGAATGCTCAATCTTGATACTCACATCCTGATCTACGCATTGGATCAGGATTTGCTTACTCACCACGAGCGCGAAACGATGCGGGCAGCACCGTGGGGTATATCGGCGATTGTCTTGTGGGAAATCGAGATGCTGTTCGCGCGGGGCAGAATTCGCTACGGCCTGGACCACGAGGCGATGGTCACGCTTGTTTCAAAAATACGGGTGTGGCCCATCAGCCGGGAGGTCTGCCTGCGTTTGCGCGAGTTGGACTTTCGTTCTGACCCGGCCGATGAGTTGATCGCCGCCACCAGCCTGGCCCACGGCGTTCCGCTGTTAACGCGAGATACGCGCATCCGGAGTTCCCAACTGGTGCGATTCGCTTAGAGGGGCTGACCGTCTCCGTTCGAATCGTAGACGCCACGGGCGAGCCCCTACCTAACCTGACGGTCAATCTGAAGACGAGCGGCCGGGGAAATCCGTCCGAATTTTCCCCGCCGTCAGCCGGCTACTTTTCCGGCTGATCGTAAGTCCCCAACCGCCGCGCCCACACGTTGCGAAACCGCACATTGTTGCCATGGTTCTGCAGCAGCAGCGAATCCTCCGCCGGCTGCGGCACGTAATGCGCCACCTGCCGGTAGACCATCGGCCCCATGGCTTCCTTTCGGTTATGCAGCAGCACGCCGTTCAGGAACACGGTGACAAACGCGGGCTTCACCAGCTTCTCCCCTTCGAACTTGGGGCTCTCAAAAACGATGTCGTACACGTTCCATTCACCTGGCTTACGCACCGCGTTGGCGAGTGGTGGCCACTGCCCGTAGATCGCTCCCGCCTGGCCATCGGCGTAAGTTGGGCTCTGGTAGGAATCCAGCACCTGGATCTCGTACCGGCCTTGCAGCAGCACTCCGCTGTTGCCGCGTCCCTGGCTGGTGCCTTTAATGCCCTCGGGCTCCGACCATTCAATGTGAAGCTGCACGTCGCCGAACTTTTCCTTGGTGGCCAGGTCGCCGGTCTTTGGCACCACCTCAAAGTAGCCGTTCTCCACCTTCCATTGGGGCTCTTCAGAACCGGTCTTGGAGGTAGCCCCACGATGCCCGCGCCACTGCGAAAGATCCTTGCCATCGAATAGCACCACGGCGTCGGAAGGCGCGCCGCCTGGTTGGCTGGCAGGCGTCACCACCGGCGGATGCGGACGCTTATAATCGTGGACGTGATACGGCAAGCCGGGTAGCATGGGCGTGTCATCGAAGCCCAGATCGTGGTTCACTTTCGGAGCCGGAGTCTGGGCCATGGCTAGGATGCCGGAAAGGGCAGTCAGCAATATCACGGTGAGTAATGTCGGGGTGCGCATTAGCTGGTAGCGTAGCAAATTCCGCGGGCGTGGTAGTCTGGGTTCGCTTATGCGACTTCTACTGTGCGCTTGGATGCTGTTCGCGGTTGGCCTGATGGCCGCCGATCGAGGGGAAGAGATTCTGCTTTGGCCCAAAGGCGCGCCCGGCGCGGACCTGGCAGGCGGACCCGACTCGGTTCAGATGCAGGGCACCGACAAGAGCAGCATGCGCATCCAGAACGTCCACAAACCGTCCATCGCGGTTTATCTGCCTTCCAAGGAAAAGGCAACCGGCGTGGCGGTGATCGTTGCCCCGGGCGGCGGACATTCGTCGCTGGTGATCGGCAAGGAAGGCTACGACATCGCCGAGTGGCTGAACACCCAGGGCATCGCCGCGTTCGTATTGAAGTACCGGCTGGCGAAGAGTCCGGGCTCACACTACACCGTGGAAGGCGATGCACTGGCGGACGCCCAGCGTTCGGTTCGTTTGGTGCGGCAGCGTGCGAAGGAGTGGGGCCTGGATCCGGCGCGTATCGGGTTCATGGGGTTTTCGGCGGGCGGGGCCGTGGCGGCGCTGGCGGAGACCCGGTTCGATGCCGGGAACGACGGCGCGCCCGACCCCGTTGACCGCGTGAGCTCCCGGCCGGATTTCGCGGTGGTAGTCTATCCGGGTTACCCGGCGGGAATGATCAAGGTGCCGAAGAATGCTCCGCCGACATTTCTCGTCTGCGCGGATAACGACCCTTCGCACGTGGTGACCACCGTGAACCTGTACCTGGATTTGCAGAAGCAGGGCGTCCCCACCGAGATGCATATTTATTCGAGCGGTGGCCACGGCTTTGCCTTAAGGGACCAGCACGCGCCGGTCTCCACCTGGAACGTCCGGCTGATGGAGTGGCTGGGCGAACGAAAACTGTTACATTGATGGTCTATGGTGCTGTCCGACGTGGACATCCGGCGCTACCTGGCGCTGGGCAAAATTAAAATCTCTCCGGAACTTCCGCCGGAACAGTTCGGCAGTTGCTCAGTGGATTTCCGGCTGGGGAACGAGTTCAATATTTTTGAACACAGCCGTCATCCGTACATCGATCTGCGGAACAAGCGCGGCATTGAGGATCTGATGCGGCCCGTGATTGTGGAGAACGACGACCCGTTTATTCTGCAGCCACGCGAGTTCGTGCTGGCCATCACGGAAGAGTGTCTGGAGCTTGACGACGATGTGCTGGGCCGCCTGGAAGGCCGCTCCAGCCTGGGCCGGATCGGCATCATCGTCCACGGTACGGCTGGGCTGTTTGACCCCGGCTGGTCAGGCAAAGCGACGCTGGAACTCAGTAATCTCAGCCGTATGCCGGTGGCGCTGTATCCGGGCATGCGGATCTGCTCCTTTACCTTTGAACAGCTCTCTTCGCCGTCTTCGGTTCCCTACCGGAACAAGGTGGGCAATAAGTACTCCGGGCAGGATCGGCCCGTGGCCAGCCGTCTGGCGGGTGAGTTCAAAGGGAAGACTTAGCAGCCCATGGCAAAAGTGGTTCACGTGCCGAATCGCAGGCGAATACGCCCGCGTCACCTTGCGGAGTCAGTGGTTTGCGGGCAGGTGGGGCGGGCGTTTTCGCCTGTCCGGCCTTTCGCCACAGGGTATCAGCCGGTTATGCTGCGGCTCGCCGTTCTACTCCTCATCTGTACCGCCATGCTGCGGGCTGACGATGCCATGCTCAGCCCGCGTGATGGATGGGCTTTCGCGGCGGGAGCGCAGGATCTGATCCAGGCGGGCGCATGGAACTGCGTTTCGGGCGTGAATGCCGCACTGCTGCCCAGGATCGTCATCTCTGCCAGCGATAACTACAACACTGTCACCAACACGTCTGGCCCGCGCCTGAAAGTAAGTGGGGATTTCAGTGTATTGGCTTCGTTTTCCACTCCAGCCAGCCCCGGCACGCACCTTACTTTGATGGGTGCGCTCAGCACGGGCCAGTGGTGGGAGGGGATCCAGCGACTGGATGTCGGTATTGGAGCGCAAATCACCGTCAACTACTGGCAGGGAGATTCGCCCAACGCGACTAACCAGATCTTTCCCGATTTGCCGGGACGGTCGGACCCTTACACTCTGGAAGTCGCCCGCATCGGGTCCCAGTTTGTGATCTATGTGAACGGCTTGGAATCCGCGCGTTTCGATGATCCCGGGCTGTTCAAATCAGGCCAGGTTTACCTGGGCTTCAACGTCTCGCCCGGCAACACACTCACTGTCCAAGGCCTGGCCGCGGCGGTCCCTTCCGATTCGCCATCGAACCTGGCGCTTGTTTCGCCGTATCTCCGGATGGCCCAGCGTACCGATTCTGCTCTGCGCAACGCGGCCGATGCGCGTGGCTTCCTCATCGGGGCGGCAGTGAACCCGGCGTTGCTTGGCATTGATGCTTACGCCGAAACCGTGGGCCGCGAATTCAATGTCGTCGTGGCGGAAAACGACATGA
>JBBQUE010000359.1:0-4551 GCA_038212805.1 Bryobacterales bacterium
ATCCGGCGGGAAGCCTCCTCCAGGACTACGTCTCCGGCGAAGTGGCCAAACGTATCGTTGATATTTTTGAAGTGATCGAGATCGACCAGGATCACACCCACGGGGCGCAGTTCGCGTTCGGCGCGCGAGAGTTCGTCGTTCAACCGGTCAACGATGGAGCGGCGATTCCAGATTTTGGTGAGAGCGTCCTTGGTGGCCTGCTCACGCAGCGCCTCGCGCGTTGCCAGCAACTCCGTCTGCAGTTCCACCTGGCGCGTGCCGGCCCGCAGCCGCACATTCAACTCATACTGGTCAAAGGGCTTAACGATATAATCGTCGGCCCCGGCCTCCATCCCTTTAATGAGGTCTTCTTTCAAGCTCTTAGCGGTCAATAAGAGGACATACGTGTAGGGTTCCTGCAGCCGGGCCCGTACTTTTTGGCAGATCTCCAGACCCGTAAGGCCGGGCATCATCCAGTCCAGAATCACCAGGAGCGGGGCATCTTCCTTCTGTAGAATTTCCCACGCCTGCGTTCCATCGCTGGCCATAATAACCTCATAACCCCACTTCGACAGCGTGGCGCTCAAGAGGTGACGCGATACGATGCTATCGTCAGCAACCAGAATCTTCACAATCCACTACCTTGTGGTCATTATAGAGCACAAATACTAGTACCGTCAGGACTAACCTTCCACTTGTATCTTATCAAGCATTTGGGCGGCCGTGCAAGCACATTCACGAACTTTGCACATCAGTGGCGGGCCAAGCTGCGCTCCTGCTGGCTGTCAGACTGGGCACCGGTTGGATCCGCGGAGGCGCGCCGGGCAGCGGCCCGGTTGTGATACGCATTCGCGTATTTCCGATCCAGGCGGATGGCCTGGGTAAAGTCCGCAATGGCCTCGGGATAGGAACGGTTGAGAAAGTGGGCGTAGCCTCGGGCGTTCCAAGTCCTGGCCGACTGCGGGTTCAGCTGAATCGCCGCGGTCAGGTCTGCGATGCCTTCCTGGTAGCGGCCGTCAGCGGTCTTCCGGCGGCCCGACGCCTCGTAGGATTCCGCACTTACCCCGGCGGGCGGGGCAGGGGTAGCCATCGCTTTGGTTGGCGATGGCGCGGCGGACGCAGGGGCCATCGGGGGCATGGCCGGTAGTACGGGCTGGACTTGACTCTCCGCTTTTGCCAGCAATTCCACTGCGTCCGGGTAACCCGGGCGTAAGCGAACTGCCTCCCGAAGGTCGTCCGCGGCTTTCCGGTAATCGGCGAGAAAGTAGTAATCCCGCCCGCGCGTGAACCAGCCCTCCGGAAGATTGGGATTCAGCCGGATGGCCTCGGTCCGGTCCGCGATGCCCTCGGCATGCCGGCCCAGTTGATGATGCGAACTGCCGCGGGCCATGTGGGCTTCCACCATGCCGGGCCGCAGCCGGACAGCCTCATCGCGATCCTGAAACGCCTCCGTATGGCGGCCCGCGGATACTAGGGCAGCTGCGCGAACCAGCCGCAACTCGGGGTCGGCGGGGGCAATCTGGATGGCCTGGTTGAAGTCCTGGATCGCCGCATCCAGTTTTTCGAGTTTCAGGTAGGCCACGCCCCGCAACGTTAAGGCGCGGACATTCCTGGGCGCCAGACCCAGAGACCGGTCGAAATCCGCAATCGCCCGTTGAAAGTCGCCCGATTGGCCCCAGGCGAATCCGCGGTCCAGGTATGCGCCGGCCACATCGGATTTCAGGCTGATGCTTTGATCGAAATCGTCGATCGCCTTGTTGTACATGCCCAGATTCGTGAAGATGTTCCCGCGGGCGCGGATGGGTTCAGGGTCATCCAGGCGCAGGCGGATTCCCTTGGTGTAGTCTTCGAGCGAATCCAGATAACGCCCTAAACCAGCCGAGGCGGAGGCGCGTCCGTTGTACAGCGCGGCCGTGTCCAGGTTTAACTTTGCGGCGCGATCGTAGTCGTCCAGCGCCTCCTTGAAACGGTTTCCGGCGCGCAAAGCGTCGGCGCGCATGCGGTACCCGTCCGCATTGGCCGGGCTCA
Source organism: Bryobacterales bacterium (assembly GCA_038212805.1). Taxonomy (GTDB): domain Bacteria; phylum Acidobacteriota; class Terriglobia; order Bryobacterales; family Bryobacteraceae; genus JANXQZ01. The sequence continues at coordinate 2,008 of JBBQUE010000359.1, forward strand.
ACTTCAGAAAAGTATTCAGGTCTTCCAGCGCATGGGCCGCGTCGTCCTGAAGCAGCCGGATCCTGGCGCGATGCAGATACGGTTCGGAATAGCCAGGCTCGCGCTGAATCGCTTCCGAAAAAGCTTTCGCGGCTGGCTCCCATTGTTTAGACTCCTCAAATCGCAGTCCATCTTGAAGTGCTTTTCTGGCTTGACGCCCCGGGCCGTCGCCCGCCGTGGCAAGAACCGGTGTCAGGGTCAATGCCAATAAGATGCGAAACATGTGGGACTGTTCACCAGCCTAGCAGGTACTTCAAGCCGCGGAAGTCTAGCAACCAGACGGGCCACGTCAACCCCTTTTTGGTAACCGGGTGTGCGGCATGGAAGTAGAGCAACCGTCAAGTTGATGAATCCGATCAACCATCTGAGCGTCAGGTACGCTGGACTAAAAGGAACTGGCCGCGGATGAACGCCGAGAAACGCAGATAAGAGAAACCCCGGCCCTTCCTTGCTTTGGTCTTATCCGCGTCCATCTGCGAGCATCCGCGGCCAGCTTCATAGCCTTTCGCCCCTCTCATCTCCCACTTCCACGGCGCACACCCTTGGGCTTACAGCGATCAACGAAAGCCTGGACCAGGGACGGTGGACCCGCACTGCGGGATTTGATAACCCCGCGGCGCGGGCCAGGCTGGCCAGTTCCTGGGGATGGAAGGCCGCCTGAACCGAAACCGGCGCGTCATGCAGCGTGATGGGATGCCAGTGAAACAGCCACCGGGTGGCGGGAATAAAACGATAGGCGAAAGGCCCGCGGTCAAGATCGATCGCCAGCACGGCGCGCCGGGCCACCACGCCAAACCCGCGCAGCAAACTCACCACCGCGGCGTCGTCAAAATGGTGCAGGAACAGCGAGCTGAAGACGAAATCGAAGCTGGCCGGCGCGAAGGGGAGCAGAAACGCATCGCCCTGGAGTTTGGGGAAGGGGGCCTGAGCCAGATGGTTTCTTTTATAATCGAGCGAGGTGATACGCGCGCCGGGGAAGCTCTTCCGGATGGCCGCGCCCATGTCGCCTGAGGCCGCGCCCACATCCAGCACGGTAAAGCTTTCGCCGGGCTTCACCACCCGGGCGAACAACCGGCGCACGGTAGAATAGCCCCCCAGGTAGCGATTGATCCGAACCAGGTCATGGACTGAGCCTACTGCTTCGGCGTCAGGGGCAGCGTCGAGCAACTCCGGAAGAATTACGCGCGGCATGCCTATTTGGCCGGAAGCATGTTGCGAATCGCGGAAATCCGCCAGCCCTCGGACCCCTGGGCCAGCACCAGCGTAGTCCACATTTTACGGGTATCGGCGGCCGTGGCGCCCGCGATTTCGTAGCGGCCATCCGCGATCGCCACGCCCGGCGACACAAAACGAACCGATTCCACGGTAATGGTGCGTTTACCGGAAGAATTCCGGGAGCTGGCCATGGTCCCCTTCACCACCGCCGCCAAGCCTTTGCGCCATTCGCCGTTTGAGACCAACTGGTCGGCGTCCCTGGTGAAGAGCGCCTCAATCGCCTGGGGGTCGATGGTATCGCGCGCATCCACATACTTACGGACTACGTCTCTGACGGCGGTTTCCTCAGGCGAAGGTGCCTGGGCCCGGGCGAGGAAGGCAGCGCAAAACAGAACGGGGATGACGCAGGCGATCTTCATACCGGTTATTGTATCGCCTATTACACTGAAAATAAGATGGATATCGTGACCGGCAATCTCGGATGGATCGAAGTGATCTGCGGACCCATGTTCTCCGGCAAGAGCGAGGAACTGATGCGCCGCCTCCGCCGCTCCATGATCGCCCGCAAACGCGTTCAGGTTTTCAAGCCGTCGATCGACACCCGCTATTCCGCCGATGACATCGTGTCGCACGGCCAGGTCCGAATGAAGTCGGAGCCGCTGAACAGCGCAGCCGACATTATGAGCAAGCTGGACGCACGCACACAGGTGATTGGGATCGATGAATCGAACTTCTTCGGTCCGGAACTGGTGCCGGTGGTCAACCATCTGGCGGACACGGGAAGGCAGGTGGTAATTGCCGGGCTGGATACGGACTACAACGGCCATCCGTTTCCGCCCATGCCCGAACTGCTGGCTTATGCCGAATCCATTACCAAGATGCTGGCCATTTGCATCCAATGCGGCAATCCCGCGAAACACAGCCAGCGCTTATCCACCTCAGAAGATCTGATAGTGGTAGGCGCGGCCGGAACGTACGAGGCGCGCTGCCGCCGTTGCTTTGAGCCTGGGGTTCCCCGGCAAACCTCGCTGGTATTCCCGCCGGAGCGCCCGGCCGGATTGCAAGAAACTTGAAACGGCAGCGCGAGCTGAGCCATCTCCTTCTAACAAGTGGTACAATTTAGGCAATTCCAAGTCATTGAAGGCAAAGCATGTCCATTAATCCGAGCACCTCTCCAGGCTACATTCCGCCCACTCCGTCTACTTACAATCCACCGCCACCACCACAGTCCGGTGGAGGCGCGGGCGTCAAAATCGCGATCCTGTTTGGAGCGGTCATTGTCTTGTTGGG
>JBBQUE010000360.1:0-4551 GCA_038212805.1 Bryobacterales bacterium
TCCTCGAACGTGCCGTTGCCTTTGTTGCGGAATAGGAATTGTTCCATTCCGTCGTTGGCGACGAAGATATCGGCGAAGCCATCGCCATCGAAATCGTTGAAGGCCACTCCCAGGGCGCGGCCCTTCTTCGCGGCGATGCCAGAGGTTTCGCTGACATCGCGAAAGCGGCCCCCGCCTTCATTGTGATAGAGGATGCTGGTTACGGGCGGGAATTTTTCGGGCCGGCAATAGGAGTGAAATGGCGCGCCGCACAAGATGTTGCGCTGGATGTCCCAATCCAGATAGCGGGTGACGAAGAGATCCAGTTTGCCGTCGTTATCGTAGTCGAAGAAGCCGGCTGAGGCCGACCAGCCTCCACCGGGCACGCCTGCCTCCGTGGTGGCATCGGTAAACCCGCCGTGGCCGTTATTGCGGTAGAGCGTATTGCGGCCGTACGCGGTCAGGTAAAGGTCCGGGAAGCCATCGTTGTTGTAGTCGCCCACCGCCACGCCCATGCCGTAGCTGTTCACGGTGTTTGCCAGACCCGCGGCAGCGGTGACGTCGGTGAAGGTGTGGTCCGGGTTCTGGCGGTAGAGCCGGTTCCAATAAGCGGGATCGTTGCGCTGGAAATCAGCAGCTTCCAACTTGCCGCTGTTCACGAAGAAGACGTCCAGCAGCCCGTCGTTGTTGTAGTCGAGCAGAGCCACGCCACCACCCATGGTTTCTATCAGATACTTCTGGGGCGTGGGGGAGTTGCGGTGGACAAAGTTGAACGGATTGTTCCGCGCCGCGAGAAGCAAAATCGCGGCGCAGAGGATCAGACGCGTCAGAATACTAACCGCAGCGCGAATTGCACCAGCCGCGGCGTATTGGCTTGGCCGCTGATCACCCCGAAGTTCGCGTTCCCCAGGCCGGTGCCGGGATAGCCGAACTGTACCCGGTTGAAGATGTTGAAGACCTCGGTCCGGAACTGTAGCCCAAGGCGCTCACCAATCAGGTTAGTGGTTTTCACGAAAGCAATATCGTAATTCGCTATGCCATGAGACCGGACATCCGGCAGGAGCCGGCCCAGGTTCCCGAACGTAGCGGGGGGCGCAGCGGTGTACTGGGTTATATCGAACCAGCCGCCCAGCCGGGACTGTGCCGAGCCGTCCAGCTTGCCGCTCTTACCGGTGCTGTTGGGGCGGGAGCCACCACCAAAGGAGTTGGTTACGTTCACGGCGTTCGCGAGGTTCAAGGGTGTTCCAGATTGGAAGGTGGAGACGCCCTGGAGGCTCCAGCCGGCCACCACCCGGTTGACTACACTGCTGGTATCGGCCAGGAACGGCTTGCCCTTTCCAAAGGGAAGATCGTACACATAGCTGATCACCAGCCGGTGCGCGACGTCGTAGTTCGCCAGAGACCGTTCCCCACGCAGGTTGTAGTTATTCTGCACGCCCCCGGCTCCGTTGGCTTCCAGCCAGGAAGTAAGGGTATCGGTATTAGTGATCAGTTTCGACCAGGTGTAGGCCACCAGAATGGAACCACCCTGCGAGAAGCGCTTCTCTATCTTGAGCTGCCCACTGTGATAGATGGAATCGCGATTTTTGGGCGCGTTGATGGTTACACCGTTGTACTGCGGGAAAGGCCTTAACAACTGCCCGTAGGCTACCGTGGGCTGCGCCAGAGCACCCAGCTTCACCTGGCCATAGAACGGATTGGGAACCTGCTGTTGCAGGGCAGCCGCGCCCAGGTTCATGAATTGAAGCGGAAGCTGATCCACTTGCTGGTTATAGGCCGGCAGGTGCGTTCCCTTGGAGCCGGCATAAGCGACATCCACTAGAATTCCCCCGGGGAATTCACGCTGAACGTCGAAGTTCCACTGCTGCATGTAGGGCACGGCGTCTCCGGGAATGGGCGCTGAGATGCCTTGACCGAAGAAGAGCTTGTCGACATTCGGACTGTGTCCGGGCGCCGGTGTGATGCCGTTCGGGAAGGGATTGTTCAGCTTGTCGAAGGGTGTGATGGAACCATCCAGCGTGCCCACGAACGGCGTGTTGTAAGCATTCACCGGGTCGTTATTGGGGCTGGTGCTGAACGCCACGTCATTCGGCAGGAAGAAGACGCCATAGCCAGTGCGGATCACGGTGTTGGGGGTCAGCCGGTACGCGATGCCCAGACGGGGAGCCCACAGGTTGAGCTGGTCCGTGTTGTTGCGGCTTTTGCGATCCGGCGAGTTCACCAGCGCCAGTTTGCCCTTGTACTGTGGCGCAATGGGGTTGGGAACGCCAGGCAGCAGGACGCTGAGACGGTCGTAACGCTCAGACCACGGCCCCATCTGCTCAAAGCGGACGCCGTAGTTCACGGTAAGGCGGGAGCCGATTTGCCATTGATCACCCACATAGTAACCGCGGTAGATCATTTGTCCGGCCACGAATGAGTTCTGGGTGATGCCCCCACCCGTGCCGTATCCCAGCAGGAACGACGCGAAACCATCGCCCGTGCTCCCCGGCGAAAGCGGGTTCGCGGACGTCAAAACGCGGTCGAAGTTGAACGAGCCGGAGGGGTTGTTCTGTTGATAATAGTTGTGCGTGAGCCGGCGGATCTCCGCCCCGAATTTCAGGGTGTGCTTGCCTTTGATCCAGGTCATGTTGGGGGATAAAGAATAGACGTCGTTGCGCGCGACAATCGTGCTGCCGGTTCCATTGGTGCTAAAAACGCCGTTGTAGCCGGTCACAAGCGGGATGGGTTGGACGCGGAACGCCACCGCGTTGTTAACGGAGGCGGGCCAGCCGAGTTGGGTTAGATCGTAGCCCTGGGTGAGCGCGCTGCGGTCGTAATTGAAGCGGAGAAAGGAAGCCCGGAAATCGCCAATCAGCGTGGGTGAAAAGCTGTAGGTATCGCCCAGCACGCCCTGGTTGGTGTTGAACGTTTCGGTGCAGCGATCCACGCAGGTTTTGGTGTTGTAGGGATCGATGGGGAGATTGAGATTGGTCCAATAGGTGTAGCGCGCGAAAACGTGCTGCTTGGTGGAGAAGGTATGGTCGACGCGGGCGTTGTACTCGTCGTTGTTGCCGCCGACGCTGGCGTTCGACGTGAAGTTGTTCACCGCGGTGAATGGTGAGCCAGGGCTATTCGCGCGTCCCCAAAGGCCAGTCATCACCTTGGATGCGCGGTCGATCCGGTTGGCGGGAATTACATTGCCGGGGAATTGCATGCGCGTGAGAAGTTCTTTGCCGCTGGCATCCACGGCGCACGCAGCGTTGCCCAGGCGGCCGCAAGTGGTGAGCGGGTCGTAGACCGGAATCAAAGCGCCTTTGCCATCGCGCAGGTTCGAGAAATCTCCGTTGCGTTGCGCATCGGTGGGAACCGTGTACACGTAGGACGCGCCCTGGCGGAGGCGGAACCCTTCCCAACCGAAGAAGAAGAACGTATGATCTTTCCAGATCGGGCCGCCGATATTGGTTCCGTACTGGTTTTGGGAGAACGCGGGGCGCACAACTCCGGCTTTATTGTTGAAGAAGGTATTGGCGTTCAGGTCCTTGTTGCGCAGGAACTCATACGCGCTGCCGTGGAAGCCGTTGGTTCCCGATTTCGTCACCATGTTGATCACGCCGCCCGCGAAGCGCCCGAACTCCGGCCCCAGGTTATTCGTCTGAACGCGGAATTCCTGCACGGCATCCTGCGTGGGCACGAGGGCGGTCAGGTTGACATACGAAGTGTTGACCGGCGCGCCGTCAATATAGGCCGCGCTTTGGTTGGCTTGGCCGCCGCCGATTTGATAATTGCCCCAGGCGAACGGATTGGTGCCGGTAGGATTTGAGCTGGATTGTCCGCCGGGTACAACTCCGGGAACCAGTCCAACCAGGTTGAATACGTTGCGCCCGTTGAGCGGAGTTTCCAGCACCTTGCGCGCTTCCACCACCTGGCCGAGCGATGCGTTCTCGGTTTGCAGCAAAGGCGTCTGCCCCTGTACTTCAATCACCTGGCTCATGTCGCCAAGTTGCATTGGGACGTCGATGCGGACCGAGCTTTGCACTTCCACTGTGATTGGATCGCGGACAAAGCGGCGAAAGCCGGACTTTTCCACTTCCACGCGGTACTGGCCGGGTGGCACGTTGGCGAACTGGTAATTGCCGCTGGTATCGGTTTGGGTAGGCCGCCGTTCGGCGGTGCCCATATTCATCATGGTGACGGCGGCTTGCGGAACAGCCGCACCCGACCCGTCGGTTACCGTGCCGACGATGGAGCCATAGAACGACTGGCCGAAGGATGAAACGGTCAGTAACAAGAACGCGATGCTCGAAGCAAGACGGATGCGCATGGATCCTCCTGAAGACGCCTGTGGACGTGTTGGGAAAAGTATATATCCTGCGTTGGATGTGACGCAAGTTATTGAGCAAACCAAGCAAAAGTAGGTAGATATGGGCCGGTATTGCCAGGGATGGGGGCGCGGTGCTGGCCCCCGCGATTGCCTTGGCGGCGTATTTGAACCACCAGGCCCGGGGTGATAGAGGGCATGGTGGCGGCGCTAAATAGCGGGCGTTACGTCGGCCGATCTGAAAGAGCAGTTCGAACACGACCTGAAAGTCC
>JBBQUE010000361.1:0-4537 GCA_038212805.1 Bryobacterales bacterium
GGCCACATTTTGTTATCTCCCCCACCAGAAAATCCACAACGCGCTCAAACGGATCGAACCCAAAAGCCTGCCCAATCGGTGCGCGGAGATTGGAATTGGCGTTGACGTCATAGAAGATCAATCTGCCATCGTCCGCTTCCAGATACTCTATTCCGCCCACGTCAAGGCCACCGGCAGCCATGATCTTCTCCCCCATCTCTACCGCTCTCGCAGGCACGTCCGGGTAGGGGTAAAACTCCACCGGCCTGGCCAGCGCCGCTTGCGGGATCGCGCAACTCGATCCACCACCGTCATCCGGGTTGCACTCCACTGACGGGCACAGATTGAATGCTCCGTGGGAGACAACCCGCATCGCGTACAGCAGCTTCCCTCCCAGAAATTCCATGCGCACAATACCCTGCGCCGGATCCACCGGAAAATACTCTTGCAGCAGCAGGAGATTGTCGGGTAACCACAGGGAGGGTTGTTCCCGCAAAAGCCTTCGGAGTTCATCGCCTGAATTCAGCAGAAACATGCGCGCCCCGCTGCCACCTTGTTCCGGCTTGAGCAGAGCGGGCCAGCCTGCGGTCCACCGGGCAAGCGCTGCCTCGGGATCGTTAAAAGCCACCGAGCGGGGATGGAAAATGTTCAGCTTTCGCAGCAGGGCAGCCTGGGCCGACTTGCTCAATTCCAGCAGGAACGCCGGTGAGCCGTTCAATACCCGTGCGCCACCCAACTCCAGCGAACGCATCAGCGACAGAGCAAAAGGCACCGCCCGGGTGTTGCCCCGGACATAGGCGCTGGGGCTGGCCTGGTTGAAGTAAAGCGCAGCCGCGGGGATAGCGTCCGGATCAAACGCCGCCTGCTTCAAATCGAGCGAGGCATAAGATACCCCTCGACGATCGAGGGCAGCCCAGAGGGGCTTCTGCCACTCCGGATGTTCAAAGAGGATCACCAGGTCGTACGCCATACTTCTTCCACTATAGTGGTCCCTTCCGGGAGCCCGGACATGCTATGATTTTTTTCAATCATGTTGACTGCTCTCAGGGCATGCGCGGGGCGCTGGACCGGCTCCAGTATTCTCCAGGATCCTGATACGGGCTTACCCGAAAGCTCCGCTTCCACGGCCAACATCACGCCCATCGTGAATGGCCGTTTCGTCCGGATCGACTACACCTGGAGCTATAAAGAAAAACCTCAGGACGGTTTGCTTCTGCTTGGCACCGATCCCCAAACGGGCATGGCGACGGCCTATTGGGTAGATTCCTGGCACATGGGGCATCAGGCCCTGACCTGCGTGGACGCGAAGCCCCAGGCCTCCATGTTCACATTGAAAGGCAGCTTTCCCGCCCCTTCCGGTCCCGACTGGGGATGGATTATTGAACTGGTGCCCAACCCGGAAGGGCAGTTTACGATCCGCATGTTCAATGTGGAACCCGGCGGCCCGCGAGACTTGGCGGTGGAGGCAAACTACACCCGGGCTGACTAAAACTTATAGTCCCATTGAAACGATTCGGAGCCAGGCATCACCTGAGCTTTGTATTACCTTCGATGCTACCTAAGCCCGCCATGCCTCCTAACGCAGCTTTCTCACCTCCCCAACGCCCCTATATACTAAAAAGCGCCCCCCAGCCGGGGCGCAAGGAACCCGCAATTTTCGACGAACTTTACATCCGCCGGCTGGTGGATGGCGATTCCGCCACCGAGCAACACTTCGTCGCCTACTTCGGCGATCTGCTGTGGGCCATGTTACGTTCGCGAGTGCGCTCTCCACAACTGCTTGAAGACGTGCGCCAGGAGACGTTTCTCCGGGTGCTACGGAACCTGCGCGCCAACGGCATGGATCACCCCGAGCGGCTGGGCGCCTACGTGGTTTCGGTCTGCCGCAACACGCTGTTTGAATCGTTTCGCGCTGAATCCCGCTTCCGTGAAATGGGCGACGAAGGGTCCGCAATGATCGACCCAAAGTCCGGCGCGGACCAAGCCTACATCACCGGCGAAAGGAAGCAGCAGGTGGATTCCGTTATGAAGGGGCTGCCCGACAAGGACCGCGATTTGCTGAAGGCCCTTTTCCTGGACGAACTGGACAAGGATGAAATTTGCCACCGGTTCAACGTGGATCGCGATTATCTGCGCGTTCTTCTGCACCGTGCCCGGCTGAAGTTCCGCGCGGTTTACGCGCAGAGCTATGCCGCGCATCCTTAGAAACATTCCTGAAAGCTTCCTGCCATAAGGTTCTCGCCATGACACGAAAAAGAGTGAAACGAATCGCCTCCGAACTACACCATTGGGCAGGGCAATAAGAATGGGTCACCAACAAGCCATTTCAACCCAGGCGGTTGAGCGATATTTACTGGACGAGATGACCGGGCCGCAACGGGAAGAATTTGAGGATCATTTCTTCACCTGCGCCGAGTGCGCGGACGCAGTCCGCACCGGAGCCGAATTGTCCGTTAATGCCCGGGCCTTGCTCAAAGACAAAGCCTGCCCTCCCGTACCCGGGCGGACCATTAAAATTCCGGTCCGCCCGGGTATGCGCCAGATCTGGTTCCAACGCGGGATAGGGGCCCTGGCGGCCATGCTTCTGCTTGGAACCGCGGCCATCTATCAGAAGGCCGCTTCGACGAAACCGCAGTTGCAAGCCAGCGTGGAGCACTGGAAGATTGCGCCGGACCGCCGGGGAGGTGTAAGCATTGAAACCAGGAAACTCCAGCCTGGCAAGCTGTACCTGCTGGACCTGGAACTGCCGGTGCTGCAACCCATGCCGTCCTACCGCGTTGAAATTCGGAACGAGAGCGGCAACATCGTTCTCACGGAAGAAAACGCCCCAACCCACGAGGGCGCCATTTCCGTCCCTTTGCCCTCCACTCTGGGCGCGGGAATCTATAGAGTGGTGGTGGGCGGAACCAACGCCTCCCATTACCGCCTCCAACTGACAGAAAAAGGAATGCATGATCCTGACTAAGAAGCGGTACATTTTCCAAGGTTCGGCCGTCGCTATCAGTGCGCAGGCCAACGGTTTGAACGAAGAGCAGCGGACGCAGATATGTTTCCCGGGCAGCGCGGCCCTGGGGCCAAGCGGGGGATGCTCCACATCGCTGATTGAGCAGTACAGCGTGAACGTACCCGGGCTCAAGCTGTCTTTCGAAAATGCCACGGCCTCGATCGAAGGTACCCTGCGGCCCGACCTGGGACGCGTGGAAGCCAAGGCCTCAGTGGCCAATGTGCGCGTGCACGATGTGATTATCGAAAAGGTGCAAGCCGCGTTGATCGCCGAAGACCCGCGTAATCACGGACAGATCCGCTTCAAATCTCCGCTTACGCCAGAGATCGCCGGAGTCAGCATAGCGGGGGCGGAACTGGAAATCACCCTGGACGACGTATTCCTGTCCATTCCCACGAAGCAGGCGCTGGTCGATGAATTCGCCCATGACGCCGGCTTCCGCGAGTGCTTCCAGGACCGCTTTTACCGGACCGGGAAGGAATTCCCGATTCCATTCCGCCACGTCATACCTGAGATTAATGGCTTCATTGTCACTTCCATTGTGAAGTCGATCCGGTTCAAGAAGGCCGTGCCAGTGGGCGCCTCCATCAACGGGAATCAGGTGGCCTTGCCCGGTTTCGGAACGTTGTATTTCGGAGAATTGTTGATTGCCTCAAACCAGCGTATTTTGACTATGGTAAGAATGGAGTTGCAAGGCCCGCCCGAGACGTCAACGGATGCTCTCAGCTTTGCCCCTCCAGCCGATGCAAACTCAAGCACTGTGGTGGATTGCGGATCGATTGATCCCGGTCAGCCGATTATCATGCCTTAGTCTTTTTGTTCTGGCGTTGATGCTCACCGCGTGCGGGTTCAAGAGCGCCCAAGCCCCGCAGGATCCCGCGCGCATTCTAGGTGATCTGAGGCGGGGACATTTTGACGAAGCACTGAAGGCCGCCCGCCAGGGCCAGAAGGAACACCGCGCCGGAGCGGAACCCGAATTCCACTTGTTGGAAGCGGAGGCCTATCTGGCACAACGCTTGGTAGAGCCCGCACTGGCGATTCTTATTCCCCTCCGTATTTCTACGCCAAATCTGGAAACGCGCCGGAAAGTGGATCTCGCCAACGCCCTCCTCAAGAAGCGTGACTTTGCCGGGGCGAATGCGCTGCTGGATAGGCTGATCACGCAGGGGGGCTCCGGCAGCCAGGATCCCAACATTGTGGAAGCCATGATCCTTCGAGGAGCCAGCTCTTGGTTTGCGAAGGACCCTGACACCGCCGGAGATTTTTGGCGCCAAGCCACGGAACGGGCCCACCAGAGCGGCGATGCGTATCACGAAGGGATGGCCCTGAGCAATCTGGCGAGCCTCCCCTATACTCAGGGCCGGTGGGATCAGGCCAAGCTTTATTACGAGCGTGCGCAGGCTGCGCTGCAGCAGGCCGGGGCCACATATCTTCGATCCATTGCGCTCAGCAATCTCTCGGTTTGCTATGCCCAGTTGGGAGATCTGGATCAGGCGCTCCGCATGCTGTCCCAGAGCATTGAGATGCAAAAAGGCGGCGCTCCTTCCACTCTGG
>JBBQUE010000362.1:0-4535 GCA_038212805.1 Bryobacterales bacterium
ATCGACGCATAGATATCGGTGTATTCGCCGATTTCCACGGGCAATTGCATCTCACACTCGGAAGCCGGCAACAGCGCCCGTTCCGCGCGCCCGCGATCCGGCGATCCATACGTCAACAGCGCCGCGATGGAAGCCCGCAAATCCGGCTCAGCATGCTCCATCAAAGTGCATACGGTTGTCCCCGGCGCAACTAAACCTGCCGCGGCCAAGTCCAAAACCGAGTCGCCAATCGCCACACCCAGCCTGCCGGGGCTGAACATACCGTACGCCAAATTTGTGAGTGGAAAGTCCCCTGCTGGATCGTTCGCCGATTCCACCCAGCTCAGGCTCATATCATCTTGAGAGCGGCCAGATCGGCCAGCGGTTCCTCAAACGAAGCCACGCCGAACGACATCGCCACATGCGTGCGTGCATCCCGGATCTGATCCGTGGCCAGGGTCTCGTCCTGCCAATGAACGCTTTCGGCCGCAAAGGTGAACGACTTCCGATCAGTATCTTCCAGCAGCTTCACCACTTGCACCGGCTCCATGCCCGCGCGCACGAACGCCGCCGCCAGAAAGATATTCAGGAAACCATGCATCAGCACTGGTCCGGCTCCATCCAGGGCGTAGGAACCACGCACGGCGTGTTGCAAACCGTCGGTCACTTTAAAAGCGACGTTCTGATCCACGCAGGCTTCAATAAACCGGGCCAGATCGCGCGAGCCGGGGAACCCATCCACGGTGGCGCCTCCAGTGCGCGCCTTCGCCACACCGCCCGCTTCCCCGATGGCCTCAATGCACTTGCGCGGGTCCTGCGCCAACGCAATCTCATAATAGGCCGTGATGCTGGCGGGAATCTTTTCCGAAGCGGACCGGATTTGCGCCGGCGTGCCAGCCTTCAATTCAATGGTATCGACGCCGGCTTTTTCCACCAGCGGCAGCTCCGCGTCCAGTTGCACCACGGTGGCCGATATCCTCATCGACTTGCTGGTGCTGGCCGCGCGCAGTTCGCCCAGGCGTGTGGCGGGAACCACCAAACGCCCCAACGCCCATGCTGACGGGCCTTTGTGGATCGCCAGGTAGTTGCGCGCCGCGCTGCTGGCATCGCTCTCAACAGGGGGGTAGAGGCCCACGTAGTCTATGGCCTCTGACAATAATGTGCGCACGGAATTATAAATCACCATAATGATTATGGCAGCACTCAAACGATATACTAGTGGGCCTTATGGAAAATAATCGCCGAAGAGTCCTTAAGACGGTCCTCGCGGCCGCCGCCGTCACTGGTTCCGCCCAAGCCCAGACCGGTCCCACCAAGAAGATTCACTACTCCGGAAACAAGCCCACGAAGACGCCGCTCTTCTCCGGCGCGGTCTCCTATGGCAACCTGCTTTTCATCGCCGGCAAGGGCGCGCACTTTGAAGGTGACATCAAAGCCCATACCAAGCACGTGCTGGACGAGGTGGAAAAAGAACTCAAGAACGCCGGCTCTTCCATGGACAAGGTGCTGAAAGTAAACGTCTACCTGAACGACTTGGCCGAGTACGCCGACATGAACCTGGCTTTCCAGGGACGCTTTGGGGAGAACCCGCCAGTCCGCACCACCATCGCGGCCGCCGGCGGAATCCCTGGGAATTCCAAAGTGGAAATCGACTGCATCGCCTACATCTAGCTCGGTAACGATCCTTCCGCCAAGCCAAGGGATATTACCAGCTATAAATCATCCGGTAGAAGCCCCGTCTTTTTGGCGATTTGCGCCAGCAGGCTCGGCCCAACTTCCTCGTTATCGGGGAACGCAAAGGTGTAATTGGGCCACCCCACTCTTTTCAACCGGCGATGGGAACCCTTCTGCCAGGTGACTTCCCATCCGATCCCTAGCAACGCGGATAACAGGCGCCTCGCCTTGACCGCTTTCCACCGGCTCATGCCACGGAAAAGACCTTAGTAAACGGTTCGGGTATCTCCTCGCCTTGCTCAATGCAATCGGCGGCAACCCGCAACGCGAGAGCGCGCACAGCGGCAATCGCAGACTCGCGAGTAGCGCCGTAAGCCATCACTCCCGGCATCGACTCGACGTCGGCCCACCAGCGGCCGTCTTCCTCGCGCCCCACGGCGATTGGAATGGATTCCAGCGTGATTGTCTCCATCTACGTCCTCAGGCTTAATTATAGATACCGGACGCGGACGATGGCCCGAAACGGCGTTCGAGTCAATCGCCAGCGGTTAAAGCGCCCCTACTGAATGCGCGGCGTAGGAGGCCGCCAGTACGGCACGTCGGCAAAAGGCGACGAAACGGCACAAGCCAAAGACGATCCTTCAATTCCCTGACCTCGAACAATCGAAGAATACTGTTGTGACCTCGCTCGCGGCGGCGACGAGCTCGAAGCGATTCATGAATTCGAGCAGCATGGCCTACGCTGGAATCCCGTCAACCCGATTCCCAGGTAGCGGGTCAGTTTCGAAGTACGGGCTGGTTCCGAACGGGCCTAAGCCCCCGTGTTCGTGCGGAACCTAGTTGCCATGAGACACTGAAATCGGTAATCGCACAACGCTTCTCATGGCCAAGACCTCCCTCGGTAAAGAAAAAATCAAGATACTGCTGCTCGAAGGTGTCCATCCCAGCGCAATCCAAGCTTTCCGCAATGACGGCTATCACGAAATCGAGTGCCACGCCAAATCCCTCCCGCCAGCGGACCTGTTCAAGTCGGTCGAGGATGCCTACTTCCTGGGGATTCGCTCCGCCACGCAGCTCACCGCCGAACTGCTGGCCCACGCCCCGAAGCTCACCGGCATCGGCTGCTTTTGCATCGGCACCAACCAGGTGGATCTGGACGCCGCCCAGGACCGCGGCATTCCCGTTTTCAACGCGCCCTTTTCGAACACCCGCAGCGTAGCCGAGTTGGTGATCGCGGAAACCATCATATTGATGCGTGGAATCCCTCAGCGGAGCGCTGCTGCCCATCGGGGCGGGTGGATCAAGACCGCCACCGGATCGTTTGAAGTACGCGGCAAAGTGCTGGGCATTGTGGGTTACGGCCACATTGGAACCCAGGTTGGGGTGCTGGCGGAATCCGTCGGCATGCACGTGGTGTATTACGATCTGGAAACGAAACTGGCGCTCGGGAACGCCCGCCCGGTGCCGACGCTGGACGCCCTGCTGGAATGCGCCGACGTGGTAACCATGCACGTGCCGGAGACCCCGCAAACCTTCCGCATGATGGGCACGGCGCAGTTTGCCCGCATGAAACCTGGTGCCCGGTTCATCAATGCGGCGCGCGGCACCATCGTCGACATCGCTGCCTTGGTGGAGACCCTCAAGAACAAGCACTTGGCCGGCGCCGCCATCGACGTGTTCCCGGTCGAACCTAAAACCGCAACCGACGAATTTCTCTCGCCATTGCGCGGGATGGAAAACGTAATCCTGACGCCCCACATCGGCGGCAGTACCGAGGAAGCGCAACAGAACATCGGGACCGAAGTGGCGGAAAAGCTGGTGAAGTACAGCAACAACGGGTCCACTTTGAGCGCCGTCAACTTCCCCGAGGTTTCGCTTCCGGAACACCCCGGAAAGCACCGCCTGTTGCATATTCACCGCAACCAACCGGGCGTTCTGTCCGCAATCAACGCAGTGTTTTCAGACCTCAAAATCAATATCGTGGGCGAGTATTTACAGACCAATCCGAAGATCGGTTACGTGGTGATCGATATCGACGACGATAACCGCGAAGAGACTCAGCTGGTGAAACGGAAGCTGGAAGAAATCCCGGCCACCATCCGCACTCGCATTCTCTATTAGAGGGCGTCCACCGGGCGACCGCAAAATCAGCTACACTCGTAGCATTCCAAAAGGAAGCCGCACCGGATCTGGCTGAGGTAAGTGTGTGTGGGCTAGGTCCAGTGCGGTGCGCCCTGTTCGGGCTTAGGATCCGGCGTCGGCCCTCTGGCCAGGACACCCGCTTGCAGTTCCATTCCCGGTCAGGCCCGCGTCCTGGATACCCGACCACGAATGCCAAACAGCACCGAAACTCTGGATCCCGGCAAGATCGATATTCTTTGAAAGGGTCTCCATCAAAAAAAGACCCTCTGCTGCAACTTGCCAACAGGGAAAGAGCGGTTTTGAAAATCTTGAAACACCGGCTCCCGCAAGCACGCCGAATTCAGCCCACTCGCTCCCCATCCTGCCTGTTGCAATCAGAGGGCAGGTTTCCCGAAGAGTTACTTCATCAATTCGTTGTTATGTTAGCACGTCACTCGCCAATGGCAATGCACCTTGTAAAATATTGATAACATTAGCTGTCATGCTGTGAAACCGTCCCTGGCCGCCCCCTGGGTGTGGCGCTGTGACACAATGACAGAGGGCGGGAGCCCCACATCCTGCTCATGCGAATTCTGTGGCTGATGGTCTTCTGGGCAGGCATGTATTCCGTGATGGGCTATGCCCAACCCACGGAGGAGGTATACCGTGTCTATACCGAACACCCCCGGCTTTTCCTCCGTCCCCAGCGCCTGAAACTCCTGAAGCGTGAGCGGGAACGCCAGTCCATGCGCTGGCTCCAG
>JBBQUE010000363.1:0-4532 GCA_038212805.1 Bryobacterales bacterium
AAATAGTGGTTGCGTCAGCCTGCTGGGCGGTAGTCAGGCTCAGCAAAGTGGTGAGGTGAGAAACTCGCCGGGCCACCATCTTCTCAGGGGATGGGGGCGCGGGCTGTGCCATCAGGAACGAGGCCGAGGCGGAGAGAGCCAAAACACAAAAAATTCGTTTCGTCATGTCTAAAGTAAACTCCTTGTTTACCATCTGCCCGGTATAGACGGCAGTCACCATGACGAGGTTGACAAGGTGCAGATTTATTTTCGAGCCCGTAACACCCGGGAGGGATAAAAGCCCTGGCGCAAGGTTTTTTCGCCAGTAACGGTCAACTGCGCGGCGTGCATCATATCCGGAAGACCGGAATCTACCTGGCGGCCCCAGAACGCCGGAGCAATTCCCCCGCAGACCTTGTACGCCATGTTGAAAAGATCGGTGTGCTGGCCGATCAACACTAACGTGAAATTCCCGCGGGGACGCAGAACGCGGCGAAATTCCTGCAAGGCGATTGCGATATCGGCGGTCGAGAGCAGTTCCAGCAGGTAGCAGCAAACCACCGCATCGAAGCTATCGTTGCGAAACGGCAGATGGCGGGCATCCACGGCTTGGCAACTGGCGGAGGCGGCCGGGAATTCCTCGCGCGCGCGCCGCTGGGTGCGCGCCGCCATCTTCGGAGAGAGATCCAGACCCACGGTGGAGCCGTTCCGGTTCACCCGAATCAAACGCCGGAACATTTCGCCTGATCCCGTGGCTACCTCAAGAACTCGCATGCCGTCTTCGATGCCCGCCATTTGCAGCGCTAAGCGGTGGGCCTTCGAGTGAAAGAAGTAGGTGGAAAGGGGATACACCCCTGCCAGGTAGTCATAAACCCTGCGGGTTCGTCTGTTGGTCAATCGTTCATCCAAGATAATGATTTTAATACGATGGCACTCAAACGGCGGTGGAAAGAGCCTGCCCGGCCGGAATGGAATGCGCCGCTGGGATCTCAATCCCGGTGCGCGTACCCTCACCCGGCTTGCTGTCGATCCACATCCGGTATTCGTTTCCGAACAGGACTTTGAGACGTTCGTTTACGTTGCTGACCCCGATGCCCTGCTCGAACAGTGTGGCCAACGTCCCCTCAGGAATCCCTATGCCATCATCCTCCACCAGAATATGTAGCCGGTTTTCTACTAATCGGCTCCGTACTCGAATCATACCGCCATCCACTTTGCTGCTGAGTCCGTGGCGGATACTGTTCTCGATGATAGGCTGCAACATCATGCTGGGAACCATGCGGTCGAGCGTTTCCGGCTCGATTTCCGCCACGAAGCGCAGCTTATCCCCGAACCGGACCAATTCGATGGCCATGTAGTTGTCAATGAAAGCCAGTTCCTCGCGCAAGGTGGTGAGGTTGTCGGTTTTGCGGAGGAGCCGGCGCAAAATGGCGGACAGTTTGTAAACCACGGTGCGGGCTTGTTCGGGGTTGGTCCGGATCAATGACGAAACGGAATTGAGCGTATTAAAAAGGAAGTGTGGGTTGATCTGGCTGGTGAGCGCCGCGAGCCTCGCTTCGTTCAGCCGGAGCTGTTGGAGTTCCAGCTTCTTCTCATTGCGGGTGTTGTTCCAGATTTTGAGCGGCAAGATCACAGCGAAGGCTGTGCTGGCATAGATGGAGATCCAGGCCAGCAGAGGCAGGTGCCCTTCGAGGGGGGCCAGGCAAAATACCCCTTTGGGCCGAAACAGCCGGGCCACTCCGTAGCGCAAGGTTTCCGCCACCATCACTGCCCCCAGGCTGCCAATCTGAAATGCCGTCCGGCGCAGATCCTGACTTTGCCGCAGGAACCGGAACACCGCCAAGTCAAAAAAAGGGGAAAAGCGCCAGACGTCTTCCTTCTCCGGAGCCAGATCCCGGAGCAGGCCGCCGAGCACCCCCACCCCCGCAAATAGCGGCATCGACATGAGTTCCCCGTTGAACATGGCCGGCAGGGAGATGATTACGCCGGCCACGAGTCCGGTGACGTAGCCCCCCACCATGCCCGAAACCAGGCTGCCTTCCAACCCCAGGTCCACGGCTTGGTACGTTGGTATGAGGACGCGGGTGCCCACGCCGGTCCCGAAGACCGCGGAAATACTGAACGCAAGCTTCAGCCGTTGAGGCAAAGTACGTTCGTCGCGCATCAACATTCTTTGGAAAGCGGTGAAGCGAACCAGAATACTGGCAAGCGAACCGGCGACGGCCAGGCGCAGTAGCAGGATTACGAGTTGTTTTTGATCCAGCATGCGTCCTGCCGTTCATTATAATGAAAGCGAAGTTACTCACCCGGCTTTAAGGAGTCAATGCTAAGCAAAGTCGCTGAGGCGAATTTCCCCAGCAGATTCGGACATTTCCGCATTTACGGATTCAGAGCCCAATACGGCGATCAGGAGGACGAGTGCGTGGTCCTGCGCATGGGCGAGGCTGTGGCCAGCGGCGATCCCCCCCTGGTACGCATTCATTCCCAATGCCTGACCGGGGACGTTTTTCATAGCCTGCGGTGCGATTGCCGGTCCCAACTGGAACTGGCACTCAACCTGATCAGCGAGGAAGGCCGCGGGTTCCTGATCTATGAAAACCAGGAAGGCCGGGGAATCGGGCTGTTGAACAAACTGCGGGCGTATGAACTGCAAGACCAGGGCTTCGATACCGTGGAGGCTAACGTCGCCTTGGGATTTGCGGCCGATCTGCGCAGCTACCTGATGCCGGCGGACATATTGAAATATTTCGAGGTGTTCGACGTGCGGCTGCTTTCGAATAACCCGGAGAAGATTGCGGCATTAGAGCGCGGCGGGGTGCGGGTCTCAGAACGCATTCCCTGTATTGTCGCCCCCCACGAATCTACCGCAGGCTATCTCCACACGAAGAAACAGAAGATGGGCCATCTGCTGGATTAACGTCCTTACCGCCATCGGAAACTAACGAGCAGCGCCAGAATGTGAAGGGCGACTATTGCCCGATCAGTTCCTTAGAGCCAATCCAGCCGCCATCTGGAGGCAACAATTGATTTCATGCGCCGCACCCGAACGAGCTAGAGAAGAGGATGCACACCGCAGTGAAGTAGATATCTATAAACGTTCTCGACATCCACCGGCGCGCGAGTCAGATCCTCTGCCGATACAGGGGAACGAAAATGACCATACCCTTTCGAAAACGTGTAAGCAATACCCGATATTTGTTCTGAATTCTGGTTCGTGGATCATCCGCGGACTGCTTCCTCTTAGGCTCGTAGCCAGTGCCCGCCCGTCGGGAAATACCAAGTCCCCACCCCACAGAAGCCCGGCAACGTCAATCTCAAGTCCTTGCATCTCAAACTCGCGAAGCGCAACTTCGAGTTGATGGGACGACCGGTGATCACCGGCAGGCTCAACGAACCACTTTACATAATCGATTCCCTTCAAGAAAGCCTGCTCCGGAGCCAGCGATAAGTCCGGCCCGCCGGTTGCCCTTCGCCCTCGCGCTTAACCAGGACCGCGCAACCTCGATGTCGCGGGTCACACAAACCGGCAGCCCTCTAATTGCCAAGTTGCTGGCTTCTTCCGGTCTGCCATCGAGTACTGCATTCACCCATGCCGCCGTTATATCCGTTTCGTAGGACCGTTTCGAAATCGCTAGATGCAGAGCCAGCTCGCGTTCGACCCTTGCAACCTCTGGGCAACCCTCGCGGAAAAGTCGGGAACCCGCCACCGACGGACCACCCAAGACCGCCTTCGGCGATGTGCCTACTTCCGATTCAGAGTGCTTTGCGATCGCGTCGCCCCCGCTGCAAGCCTCGCTTCTCCGCCATGGATTTCCTGTCCCTCACCAACTAACGCGACGATGACAGCCCATCCTTCATGGCGGCCCATTATCTCGCGTACCATCTCAGGCTCAGAAATGTCACGCCCAAATTTCTTCAGATTCTTCTCCGTTGTCCAGGCGCGTTGCGCTTCGTCAAAAACGATGAGTCTGTCTGCTGGTGGGCGGCTATTTCCATAGCTGTCTCGAACAAAACGATGTACCTGTCGAACTCGCGAACGCACCGAACGCGCAGCGCCCTTTGTGCGGGGGCCGATGCTCCGCTTCAATACCTCTTGAATGACAGCTACGAGTGGTCCATTTCCGGAGAGGAACGAAGCTTGCTCGACATCAAGATCAAGTTCATGAGCGAGCAATTGCACCGCATTAACCTAAAAATGGTAGTTAACCCGTAGCATCGGCTAGCCTACCTGGGCTCCCGAGGACCTTTCCGCCAAGGAAACCGCGAATGGCAGCGCTAAGAATCAGCTTCCACCTTGGCCCTTGACTTAACTGCTCCGCGGTAGCCTGAATACGCTTGAGGAACCCGCTCACACCCGTCAGAATTTCCGCGATCTGCGGTGCCTTCGAATGCATGCTCGTGATCTCTATCGTGGTCTGATTCCCATGCCGCGTTTGCCGGGCGATCCCATGCAACGCCAGTGGCCGCGACGTGATAGCCTCCGCATGTTTGTCCGGAATCCCGAAGCGCATGAAAATCGTCCGCCAGTTATAAATCACCGCGATGATTCGCCC
>JBBQUE010000364.1:0-4530 GCA_038212805.1 Bryobacterales bacterium
CCCGCACGAGTTGAAAATCTGATCCCGGCGTGCAAGAATCTTGGCGTCACCCACATAACCAATGGGTGTTATCGCCTGCATCCCGTGGAGTGGAACATTGGGGAATCCGCCGGGATGCTGGCGGCGTATGCTGTTGAGAGCAAAGAGAAACCGAGGGCGATTCGGGGTGATCGCAAACTGCTGGGAGAGCTGCAAAAGCGTCTGGCGGCAGACGGCGTTGAACTACGGTGGCCACTGGTGGGCCCGCGGTAATGCCAAAATGGAGATAGATGCGCCTGCTTTTTCCCCTTCTGCTTATTTCCGCGTCGCTTGCGGTGCCCGCGTCGAAGCCGGATTTTTCGGGAGAATGGCGGCTGAACCTGGAGCGGAGCGAATTCGCCAGCCAGCCCGCACCCAAGAAGCTGACCCAGACCATAGCCCACAAAGATCCCGAGCTCAAGCTCGCGCTGCTCGAAATTTCTCCGCTGGATCAGGAAGTTACTCAGGATGCGACGTACTCAACCGACGGGACGGAGACCTCAAACTTGATGCTGGGGACTGTGGTGAAATCCACGGTGAAGTGGGAGGGCGATGAGCTAACGCTGCATTCCCGGGCCGAGTTCGGCGGCCGGAGCGTGGATATCAAGGACCGTTGGCGCTTGGCGGAAAAGGGAACTACGCTGATCATTACCCGCCATCTGGAAGGGATTGCGGGCACGTTCGACCAGACTATCGTGCTCGATAAGCAGTAGTAATAAGCAGTAGTTACTGGCCCTTGAGGCATTCCGCGATATCGCGTTCCGAGATCGCCCCTTCCTTAATAACCCGCCAGTAGGGTTCGGTAATATCTACGGTGGTACTTCCCTGGCTGGTACACATGCCCCCATCCAGCACCAATTCAACGCGCCCGTCCATCTGGGCAAATACCTCAATCCCGCTGCTGCCGGTAGGCTGGCCAGAGATGTTGGCACTAGTGGAAATGAGAGGCTGCTCCAGGTATTCCAGCAGCGCCTGCGCTACCTCGGACCGGGATTGCCGTATGGCTAGGCGGCCAGTATTCCCGGTGACCTTGAGGGGTACGTTAGCTGACGCCGGAACAATCATGGTCAGCGGGCCCGGCCAAAAATGGCGCGCCAACAGATAGTAACGGCCCGAAAGCTCCTTGGCCAGATCTTCCGCCATGGAGTTGCCGCTGATCAACAGTGGGAGGGCACGGTTGACCTCCCGGCCCTTCGCTGCAAAGACCCGGCCGACCGCGTGAAGATTCATCGGGTCCGCGACCAGGGTGTAGAGAGCATCCGTCGGGATGGCAACTACACCCCCAGTACGAATGATATCGGCAGCGCGGTGGATGGCATTCGCGGATGGCTCATCTACATTAATTTCAATAAGATCTGTTGCCAAAATTCACTCGTTGGTTTAGTTTTTCGAGCTGATCGCCTGTGCCACTTCAAGCGCCATGGCGTAGCGTCCAAAGGGGGCGCTGAGTTGTACGCCCTGGACCATGGGCCGCACCGCACGTACCATCTCCTGAGCGATGGCGACGCCTTCCTGGCGGGCCTTCTCGGCATTGTCTGCGCGCCGCATCCGTTCCATATAGTGCTCTGGCACGGGTACCCGGAGTTCGTTCACCATGAATTCCGCGTTGCGGAAGCTGGTGAGGGGCCAGATGCCACAGATAAAGGGAAGCTTAAACTTCTCGGTTCGTTTTAGACATTCCTCAAGCAGCTTGAGATCGAAATCCGGCTGGGTCACCACATATTCAGCGCCCCCTTCGGCCTTCCACTCGAAACGTCGCAGCTCTTCTTCCATATTGAGCGCGCCCGGATTCGCCCCCACGCCCAGGAGCATGGCCGTCTGGGATCCCATGGGATTCCCGCCGATATCCAGGCCCTGGTTCAGGTTATTCACAATATTAGTGAGCCCGATGGCGTCCACATCGAAAACCGCGGTGGCGTCCGGATACGTGCCCATGCGCGGCGGATCACCGGTAATGCAGATCAGGTTTCTTACCCCAACTGTATGAGCGCCAAGGAGTTCCGATTGTATGCTGAGGATATTCCGGTCGCGGCAACAGAAGTGTAGAACCGCCTCGATACCAGCCTGTTGCTGAATCAGCTGGCACGTAACCTGTGCGCTAAGACGGGCGCTGGCGCGGGGCCCATCCGGCACGTTGATGCAATCGATCCCGGCCTCGCCGCACAGTTTTGAGCCTTCAATCTCTTTGCTGGCGTCAACGCCGCGAGGCGGCAGGATTTCCACGAACGATACGAACTCGCCAGCAGCCAGTTTCGCGCCTAATTTGCTTTTGTTTGCAACCGGAATCTTCGCTAAAGCTTTCGATTTCGCGACTGGCTGTTCCACGGTAACAGCCAAGGTGCGCTGCCCCGGATTGAGAGATTTGGCCTCCGACCGGATCAGGCGGATGTGCTCTGGCGTAGTTCCGCAACACCCGCCGACAATCTTCACGCCAGCCCAAAGAAATCTGCGGGCGTACTGCGACATGTATTCCGGGGAACAAAGGTAGATATTCCGGCCTTCAACCACCGAAGGAAGTCCCGCGTTGGGCATAGCGCTCATCGGCTTCCGGGAATACTTCATCATCACTTCGAGAGTCTCGAGGGTGGCCTTGGGGCCCACGGAGCAGTTCAGGCCGATCACGTCCGTCGGCCATTCGTCCAGCTTGGCGGTAAACGTAGCCGGATCGGTCCCGTCCCGCATGTTGCCAAAATCGTCGATGGTAACCTGGGAGATTACCACGATGTCCGGACCTGCGGCCTCGCGAACGGCGAAGATGGCCTCGCGCAGTTCATTCAGATCGTAAAAGGTCTCCAGAACGAACAGGTCGACCCCGGCCTCTACCAAGGCTTCCGCCTGTTCGCGAAAGATCTCGCGGGCCTCGGCGAACGAGGTCGGACCAAGAGGCTCAATGCGTACGCCTAATGGACCGATTGCGCCAGCGACGTACACGCCCTTTTTCGCGGCCTCCCGCGCCAGGCGAACCCCGGCATGGTTTATGGCCTTCAGCTTTTCGGCTAACCCATATGCCGCCAATCGGATACGGTTAGCACCGAAAGTATTGGATTCAAGAATTTCAGCGCCTGCCTTGACATATTCCTGATGGGTTTCCCGGACCAACGCCGGCGAGGAAAGATTCAATTCGTCGTAACAGCGATTAATGAACACACCCTTGGAATACAGCACCGTGCCCATGGCGCCATCGGCCACGAACACCCTGTGTTGTAGTTCCTGACGAAACTCTTTCTGCCGGGTTAACGTTTCTGCGTTGGGGGGAGGGATAGTGGCGGTCATTGTAACTGAATCGGAGCAAACGCCTTCCAGCGTTTCCACCCCAAGCTTACCTCATTTTGGCTAGGCTAAAGCCTGATCCAGATCGGCGATGATGTCGGTTACGTCTTCGATGCCCACGCACAGCCGCACGGTGCTATCGAGAATTCCCATCCGCTGGCGCTGCTTCGGAGAGATATCGCGATGCGACGCGATGGCCGGGTAAAGCACCGTACTATGTACATCCCCGAGGGATGTGGCGCGAACGATCACCTTCAGGCGATCCATGAAATCAAAGACATCGGGCTTTTGAAAGCCAGCCAGTTCGACGGTGACAATCGCTCCGGCCAAGCCGTCGGGCAGTAACCGGCGGATGACGGCCGCATCGGGATGAACCGGGTCGGCCAGGTAGTGTACCTTTTGAACTTTGGGGTGCCCTGACAGCCACGTTGCCACGCGGCAGGCGTTGGCGCACTGCCTCTCCATCCGCAGGGGAAAAGTCTTGATTCCGCGCATGGTGAGGTAGCTTTCAAACGGCCCAAGCGCTGGTCCCAAGGTCCGCGCAATGGAGCGCACCACCTCCGCGTGGTGTGGATCGGAGGTGATCAAGCCACCCATCACATCTCCGTGGCCTGAAAGGAATTTAGTGGCGCTATGCACCACCATGTTCGCGCCCAGCGATAACGGGCGGAGCAGGAGCGGAGTGGCGAAGGTGTTATCCACAATCAGCGCAGCACCGGCGGCGCGGCACAACTCCGCGATGCGATCCATTTGGCCCACACGCAGGAGCGGATTCGAAATGGTTTCCATCAGAACCGCGCCTGGCTTGTGTTCCGCGATCCCCCGTTGAACTGCGTCCAGATCGCAGATATCCACAAAATTGATCTCGACATTGAATGGCTCCACCAGCTTGGTGAGCATGGAGGTGGATGCCCCGTAAAGCGAGTTGGCGGCCAGTACGGACTTATTACGATCCAGCAGCGCGGCCATCAGCGCTACGTGGATAGCCATCATACCGGAGGAGCACGCCAACGTTCCCGCGCCGCCTTCCAGATCCGTCATCAGATTTTCCAGCGCGGCGTTGGTGGGATTGTCATAACGGGCGTAGCAATAGCCCGGTTCCTCACGGCCCAGAACGCGATCCAACTGCGCGGTGCTGTCGTAAATAAAGCTGGCCGCCGCGTAAATCGGTGTAGCCACGGGGGTAAACCCGCTGGCATGCTGGGGATCCTTTTTGCGGTCACCGGCGTGAACCGCTCTGGT
>JBBQUE010000365.1:0-4529 GCA_038212805.1 Bryobacterales bacterium
GAGTATTATATCGATCTGCGGCCCAAGGAAGAATGGCGTCCCATCTTCCATCAGGAGAAGGACAAGCTGATTGAGGCCCTGCAGGAGGAAGTGCAAAAGATGCCGGGCGTGATTTGGAACTTCTCGCAGCCAATCGCAGACAACATGGAGGAGGCGGTGAGCGGAGTGAAGGGCGAGCTGGCAGTCAAAATCTACGGCACGGATCTAAAAATTTTGGAGGCCAAGGGGGACGAAATCGTCGGCGTTATGAGCAAAATCCGCGGCGTCGAGGGGCTTGGAATCTTCCGCGTGATCGGCCAGCCCAACCTGAATCTGGTGGTGAACCGGGCCAAGGCGGACCGCTTCGGGATCAACGTTGCCGATGTCCAGGATGCGATTGAAACCGCGGTGGGCGGCAAGGCCGTGTCGCAGGTGTTGAAGGGTGAGGAGCGGTACGATCTGGTGGTGCGCTATGCATTGCCTTACCGTAGCACCATCGAGGAAATTCAGGATATCCGTCTGCTTGCGCCTTCCGGGGAGCGGGTGTCGCTAGGCCAGCTATGTGACGTCAACGTAACCGATGGGGCGTCGGAGATTTATCGCGAAGGAAATTCACGGTACGTCGCCATCAAGTACGGGGTTCGCGGACGGGACTTGGGAGGCACCGTCGAAGAGGCCATTGAAGCGGTTACCACCAAGGTAAAGCTTCCGGCCGGTTACCGGTTGGAGTGGGCCGGGGAGTATGAATCGCAAAAGCGTTCCCAGAAGCGGCTGGCCATCATCATTCCCATGACGCTGGTGCTGATCCTGTTCGTGCTATACACCATGTTCGGGTCCATGAAATGGGCAACTCTGATTATGCTGAACGTAGCGGTGGCGCCGATCGGGGGGATCCTGGGGCTCTATTTCACCGGCACGAATTTCAGCGTCTCATCGGGCGTGGGCTTCCTGGCGCTGTTCGGGGTATCGGTGCAGATCGGCGTAACCATGGTGGAGTTTATCAATCAACTGCGGGCGCGCGGCTATTCAGTGCTGGACGCAGCCAAGGGAGGCGCGGTGCTCCGCTTCCGCCCTATTTTGATGACTATGCTGGTGGCCTCGCTGGGCTTGCTTCCCGCCGCCACATCGCATGGAATCGGGTCGGATTCCCAGCGGCCGTTTGCGATCGTGATCGTGGGCGGATTGATGGCGGCTCTCTCGATGAGTATCTTCCTGCTGCCGGCGTTGTATGTTGGGTTTGCGGGACCGCACGATACGCTACCGGAACCGCTTGAGGAATAATGATTAGAGTCCATGTTTCATATCAAACGAATTCTCTTCCCGGTGGATTTTTCAGTGCGCTCCAAAGGAGCGGCCGCATATGCTGAATCGTTCGCCGGGCGCTTTGATGCCGAACTGATCCTGCTGCATGTGATTGAGCCGGTGACCTATAACAGCCTGCTGGCCAACCTGGAGATCCAGAAAGAAGCCTTCGATAAGTTTCTTGGCGATGGCCTGAAACATCTGCGGGTGGAACGGATCATCGCGCGTGGCGAGGCGGCGCGCACGATTGTGGAATGCGCGGAGTCTCGAAAGGTGGACCTGATCATGCTGCCAACGCAGGGTCAGGGAATCTTCCGGCGGCTGTTGCTGGGATCTACCGCCGCCAAGGTTTTGCACGATGCGGAGTGCGCGGTTTGGACGGCCGTGCATATGGAATCCGCGCCGAAGCTGGAGGCTATTTCGCTGCGGCGGATTGTGTGTGCGGTCAACCTGGGCGCTTCCAGCGGCCGGGTTCTCCACTGGGCGCAGCACGTGGCGGAGGAGTACCAGGCCGAGCTGACCCTGGTCCACGTGGCTTCGAACGGCGGGTCGGCTTCCGCGCGCGCTTCGTTGGAGCGTTTGCAAAATCGCTTGGGGGTAGCAGCCGCCTTGCGCGTGGAGGAAGGGGAACCCTCCAAGGCGCTCGCATCTCTCGCGGAACAATTGCAGGCCGATCTTCTGGTGATTGGCCGAAAAGGTTTGCCGGGGATTCGAGGACGTCTGGAGATGACGGCGTACTCGATCATCCGTGAGTCGCCTTGTCCTGTAGTTAGCGTTTAGGATCCACTGGCAGCCCGTGGTGAAGGTGCTTCGTGACGGTCGGTGCTCTGTAATGTATTCATTCTCTCCATGAACTTCTCTCGCAGGGCTTGAAAAAAGTTCAACGCCCGCTGATCCCGCACGAAGCGCCGGGCCGGGATGCTGAGTTGCGCGCGGGAGCAAGCGTCCTTTTTTTGACCTTCACCACGGGCTGCTAGGCTGTGGTCCGTTAGAGCGGCAGGTAAATGATGCGGTTTTTGAATTCATGAGCCTCCTGGCAAATCCAGGCGACGCGGAGTTCTTCGACGGCAGATCCGGTCGGCAGAAGCTGCGGGATCAGAATTAGGCCCGGAGATTCCCGCTGCTCCAGGAAGCGGTAGAAGTGCCCGGGCATAGTTTTCAAATCGTGCGATACCAGAACCCGGCCGAGATGCGCCGCGAGTGTCACCACGGCGGGGTCGGGGGTTGACTCCGATATCAGTCCCTGCGCCGGTAGAAAATCAATTTGGTATTGCTCGCGAAGCCCGCGGACAATGGCGAAGCGCAGATCTGTATCCGCAAGGAAGGCAGCCTTCAAGCGGACTTCGAATCTCGCAGAGCACGGTATCTGCGTACTCTTTCGACCAATTCCGGAGGATTCGACTTGCGGGCTTCTTCCCAGGCGCGATTGCTATCCGCCAGATAGGCTTCGACCTCTCGTGCGTGTGCCTTGATAAAGGCGATGGCCCCTTCCAGCCTGTGCCGGGACTCGATGGCAGGAAAGTCCGCGAGGACTTCCTCCACCGATTCACCCCGGTTGAGCGCATGGGCCACGCTCTCCAGGGAAATGCGGGTGCCGACGAGGTAGTAGCCTTGGCCGCGTGCTTCGATATGCGGATCTGTTGACATTCGCACTGCCTTCAGTATACTGGTGCAATTCGACTACTGCATAAAGAAGACTTGGCTGGGGCGATGCGGCTGAAGACTGCCGCCGGATGGAACCAGACCGAAGCGGATTGGCTTCGTTTATTCGAGTTTGCACCTGAGGGTTGCTTCGGAATCGACGTGGAGGGCCAGCTGGCGGCCACTACAACGGCGATTACCTATGGCGGCCAGTTGGCGTGGATTGGCATGGTGCTGACTGCGCCTGAGTTCCGGCGTCAGGGTCTGGCAAAGCTGCTACTGGAACATGCGCTGGCGTATCTTCGCGAGCGCGGAGTCTGTTGCATCAAGTTAGACGCTACCGCCATGGGGCGTCCACTTTATGAGCGGCTGGGGTTCAGCGACGAATGCCCGGTGGAACGCTGGGTCCGGGAGCCGGGCCGCGCCCCTTGGGAGCCTGACCCGGTTCAAGCGACCTTCGACGCGGCTTTGGATCTGCGGGCGTTTGGGGCGGATCGCTCCCGCCTGATAGCTGCGTTGGGCCACGGCCGGCCCGGCTCAGAGGCTGCCTACTTCGGACCCTGCGTCGCACGTTCGGACAGCGACGCGCGAGCCATGCTGAGAAGTTATCTCGGCAATCACGCGCACGAGCGGGTCTTCTGGGACCTGCTCCCGGCCAACCCGCGCGCGGTCGATATCGCTGCGCGCCACGGGTTCGTTCCGCTGCGCCACCTCATCCGTATGCAATACGGTGATAAACCCGTCGCATGGGATGCTTTGAAGGTCTATGCCATTGGCGGGTTCGAATTCGGCTAGCGAGGCTTGGTGTCAATCCACTCCAGGTAGTTTGACAGCATTTCTTCCTCACTCTTGTCGCCCCAACGGATCACCTGGCCGGGATCGGGATTGGCGGGGTTGTTGACGCTGTTATCGAAGTGCGCGGTGATGGTGAGGACGGTGCCTTTTTGAATCAACAGCGGGTCTCGCAACCGGTAGACTTGCTGCCAGTTGAAGTCGTATTTCGGGACTTCAAGCAGCACCTCGCGCTGGCCGTCGGGGCGCGTGATTTCGTAGCGGACATCCTTGCCGCGGAAATGCATGTGCGGCGTGATGGAGAGCAGCAGCTTATCTTTCTCAAACGTGTAGCAGCGCTTCACTTCATGGCTGGGCGCGCCGGCTGGGATCAGGAAGAAGAAATTGCGCAGGTCCATGCGATGCAGCACGCGGGCTGGCGGACCGGAAGCAAAGTACAGGCCGACGCTGGTGCGGTCCGTCTGGCCCACCGCCGGGCCGCGCGCGTAGTGAATCGAAAACTCCAGCTGGGTCCCCGGCGGAATCCATTTGGCTGAGCCATCGGCAAAAACGTCCGGCTCCCGGCCTGGTAAAAACGAAGCCAATGCGCCTTCCTGCGCGCCCCGGATGTAGGGCAAATCGGGGGCGTCGGCGGGGCAGGCGTCGTTCAGCACCGGGGCGTCCATGCGGATGCGGGTGAGCTTGCCTTCGCGCTCCAGATAGCGGTTGATGGAGTTCATGGCGGCGATAGTGGCGGGTCCGGCCTGGTCCGCGCTGGCGACCGGGTTTACGTGGGCATGATGCACCACGCGCCGGTTGCCGGGCTTTAGCTCCGC
>JBBQUE010000366.1:0-4527 GCA_038212805.1 Bryobacterales bacterium
CGATGCGGTTCCGCCGCCCCCTCCATTGCTGCCAGCCAGCGCGTCGGCCAACGTGGCATAAAACGCGGGGTCCGCGGCGGTGCTGCCCAGTTGCCCGGTGGTCTGGCCAATCACCAGCCCGCCAAAGTCGTAGCGGCTGCCGAAGCCGGTAGAGGAATCAATGGGGATTTTGGACGCCGTAATGGCGTCACCCAGCGACTGATCGGTACCGATCAGCCGTTGAGCAGAGGCCAAAGCCATGGCGTTGGCCGCCGTTTTGAGTTCACCGCGAATCATGTATAGGCGACCGAGATCCACCGCAAAGCCGATCATCCCAAAGAGCACCGGGACCAGAATTACCAGAATCTGCAGGGTGGTGGCGCCACGCTGCGCTGGCTTACGGTTGCTTCGTCGTTGGTTCCTGGTGTCCACGGGGTCCTACGAATTCCGGGGTTGCGGTTTTCTTTTTCTTCTTCGAGTCTACGGTGGCCTTTTCCTGCTCCACGGTGGGGAGATAGGCTTCCAGTTCGGCCGGCAACTTCACTTTCTCGCCGGGCGCGACGGGCTTTACAAAATGCGGCGTAATCACCACCAGCAATTCGTTGTTCGACTTGTCGGTGGAGCTGCTGCGGAACAGCGCGCCCAGGATCGGGATGTCGCCAAGCCCGCGCACCTTCGTCAACGTCTGGGTGACGCGGTTATCAATCAAACCCGCGATGGCAAAGCTCTCGCCGTCCTTCAGCACCACTTCAGTATCGGCGCGGCGCGTGGTCAGCGCGGGGATCTGGAAGCCTTGCAGCGTAACGGCGTTGGTGTAATCGAGTGAGCTAACCTCAGGGCTGACCTGCAACTGGATGGACCCCGTGTTGGTGATGGTGGGAGTGAAATCGAGCTTCACGCCGAAGGGCTTGAACTGCACCGTGATCACAGGCGCGGTGGAGCCGCCGGTAGTGGTGGAGGTCAGCGTGGGGAAGGGGAACTGGCCGCCCGCCAGGAAGCTGGCCGTTTTGCCTTCCACCACAATCAGGTTCGGTTCGGCCAGCATTTGCAGCAGGTTTTTCGACTGCATGGCTTTGATGGTGGCCCCCAGGTTGAGATCTGAACGGTAGTAAAAGAGGTTCAGCAGGTCGGCGAAGTTCACGGAAGGATTCGGGGCCGCGCCATTGGTGGATTGCAACTGCGTAAAGCGCGGCTGCTGGAACTGCTGGGTGCTGGCTTCGCCCAGGTTGCCGGTGTTGCGGCTGAACAGGTTGAAACCGAATTGCTTGAGGCGGTCGCGGTCCACACTGGCGAACTTCACTTCCAACATGATCTGGCGAAGCTCGGCGGCAGGCGGAGTCTGCAGCAGGTTGGTTACGTTCTTGGCGTGGGTGGTGGCCAGGGCCTGCGCGCGCTTGCTTTCATCGATGCTGGTGACGCTGCCGGTTAGCACCAGTGTTTGCTCATTCCCGCTCACGGTAACGTTAGGCCCGGCTATCTTCTTGATCTGATCGCGCAGGCCATCCATTTCAAACGTGTCGCCGATCACGCGGACGTCGTAGCGCACGGGCGCGGTGTCCATCTCCCAGATGATCAGGGTGGTGCGGCCCAGGCCCTTGGCGTTCACCATCACTTCGCGCGGTGAGACCACGATTGCGTCGGCCACCTTCGGCTCAGCCACGGCGATACGCAGCACATCGTTGCCAAACTGCAGCAAGTCGCCACGCCCGATGTTGAGCGTGAGGGCTCGCGATACGGGCGGCAGGGCTGGGTCTTCCGCTCCGGCAAGACTTGCGGCTGCCATCACGAACAGAAACGCTTTACACATCAATGCCTTACGCGAGACGAACGGACTTTTCATTGAAAGATTTCCTGCACGTGCTTTTCTCCCCGGTACACATCCACCACCAGGCGCGGCTTGGGGGGATCCTTCTTTTCAGCTATTTTCGCCTTGGGGAATTCATCGCCGCCGGTCAGTTTGTCCCACACCCGCGGATCGCGCATGTTGGGTCCATTGCGCTTGGGCTTGGCAATGTCGCCCACGTTCAACGCGGCGGCGGTAGTGGGCGTGGTATCGAGCGAATCCGAATGATCCAGAGGATTGCGAAGCGAGAGGCTGATCTTGCCTTCATTTTTTGCGAGTTCGATCTTCTTGGCCTGCTCCGGCGTGACGATCAAGGTGGCGGCCGTGTTGGCGGGCCGGGCTGCCACGGGCACCCCATTCTGCGCAACTTCGGTGACGCGCCCGATAGAGAGCACCGTGATGTCTTCAAGGATGGTACTGGTGACGGCTTCCGACATGGAACCGGGGCGGGTGAACAATACATCCACCTTGGAGCGCGGTTGGATCAAGCCGGAGACGCCGCTGGCATCGTTGATCTGGACAGAGATGGCGCGCATGCCGGGTTCGATGGTTGAGGCCAAACCTTCAGCGCGCGTGGTGCTGGTGAGCTTGGCGTTGGTAAACGTTTCGTTCGTGCTGACAGGGAACAGCAGTACGCGGTCCACCGCCATGGCTTCATCCAGCACGGCCGTTTTCGGAAGCGCCTTTTCTGGAATCTGCACCAGCTTGACGTCGGTCTTCTTTAACTTGGTGCCGGCGGGCAAGTCTTTCGTCGCGGCCACGCAGGCCACCATCTTTTCGCTCTTAGGGGCCTTGGTTTGTGCATAGAGAAACCAGGTCAGCAGCGCCGCCGATACCCAGGCCGCGCCGAAGATCAGAAGCATCCGTTTACGATCCATATTCAACGTCCTTGGTCATTGACGCTCCAGCAATACCGCAACTTTGTCCTGATACAGAATGTGCCAGCCGATTCCCTTCAGAGCTGGAACCAGCGAATAATCCACGGGCAACAGTGCGTGGGTGCAATGGAACTCTGCAAACTGTTCGCGCCAGCCCGGCCGCACTTCCACAATGCGAATGTACTTCTTCATGAACCCGCTTCCGTAGAAATCGCTTCGTCCATCGAAGAAAACAGGAATGGTCCCATGGAAGCGATGGATCAGGTACCCGCCAAACTTATCCGGCGCGAAAAGGCGCAGGGGTTGCGGGAGCGACGGCAGCAGGGCCGCGGCTTGTACCGGAAACTGATCCGGAGGAAATCCGGTCGGGGCGGACGGTAGAAAAAACGAAGCCAACAGGATGGCGATGGGTGCCCAGATGGTTCCGGACAGGCCTTTGTCCAGCGCGCGCAAGTTGCCGGAATAAGCCAGGAACGAACGAAGCGCCGCGGCCACTTTCGGACGCAGACCGGTGGCTTCCCGCAAGGCGCGCGTGATGGCTCCATTGGCGAGCGGCAACAGCAGAAGCGCCGCGACCGGCAGTCCGCGGGCGCTGCGCAGCGCTACGGCAAGGAAGAGCACCGTCATAAGGAAGTGCGCCACGTTCTTCTGGGATAACGCCAGAACGCCGCCCAGAGCCGCGAAGCCCAACATCAGCAGAATCTGAAATGCGCCGTCAACGTGAAAATTGAAGCTCTGAAATTCGGCCACGCGGTCCAGCAATTCGCCGTCGGCAAGATAGCGAATCACGTGCGTGTGCAGCGCCCATCCATAGGGATTGATTAGACTGGCGAGCAGGGAAACCAGCGCCGCAAGTCCGAACCAGCGGGCATCATTACTTTTAACCGCACTTTCAACCGCACTTTCAACCGCACTTTCAACCGCACTTTCCACCGGCCAGATCACGCTCTTGGCCACATGGCCGATCGCGTAGATCACGGCCATCACGGGTAGCAGGAAGAAGCTGGCATGGAGATTCGCCCATAGCGCCGATCCGGCTGCAATCACGGCCGCGTCCCGCCAACGGAACGGAGCGCGGACGGATTCAAAGTACCAGAGAAACGCCAATAAGAAGACCCAACTGAACACGTGCGGGCGGGCCAGCCAATGCAAATTCGTAGTGGATAACATCGGGGCCGCGAACAGCGCCGTCAGAAAGAAAGTTCCGCCCGTGGCCCAGCTGAGTTGAACCCACAGCCAGCTGACGAACGCGATGGCGACGGCGAATAACAAAACCACTCCGCGGAGTCCCAGTACCTTTTCAGCTGCTGCCATGACGGCATCGGATCCCCATTCCCAGGAAATCCAAGGAGCCCCCGCCCGCGTGAAGGAGTAGGGGTCGGTACGCGGAAGCGTGAAGGTGCTCAGGATCCGCTCCCCGGTTGTGAGGTGCCATCCGGTATCGGAATCGCGAAAGAACTGCTGCGGGGCATCGAATAAAACAAGGCAGTAGAAAAGCGTCACCAGTGACAAGCAAAGTGCGAAGTTAGGCAACAGATTGGGCAGCCAGGTTCGCAACCAGCGAATGGTCACCTGGCGGCGGCCCTTATTGTCCCGAGGCCCCGATGCTCGCCAAACCCTGCGTAATGCTGGAATAAAGGCTGACAATAGCGCCAGACAACTGGTTGACAGTAGTGATGAGAGCCAATCCGACGGCCGCCACGATGAGGGCGTATTCCACCAGATCCTGGCCTTGTTCTTCACGGACGAGACGGAGCAATAGCTGTTTCATAAAGATCCTTTTAATGTTAACGGGAGGCGGTAACCACCGGCTCCGCTGCTTTCCTG
>JBBQUE010000367.1:0-4526 GCA_038212805.1 Bryobacterales bacterium
GGTCGAAGTGTAGGTTGGAGAGGTTCTCAACGGCTTTGCGATATTTTTACTTTTTTGCTCTTTTGACTTTGATTTCAACGGCCTGCGCCCAAACCCGGCCCAGCCAGTTCAATCTTTCACGCGATCTGGTAACGCTGGGAATCGCCAACCGGAATCTGGTTCCGAACAATCCCGGCCTGGATGCCACGCCGCTGTTGCAGGCGGCGCTCGATTACGCCGGCCAGTACAAGACCAAGGTGATTACCGCCGATCCCGGGGCCTATTATTTTCTGCAACCGCAGGCTCCCGACCGGTACGTCAACTTCTATCAACTAAAAGACTTGACGGTGGACTTGCAGGGATCCGACCTGTATTTTCGCGATAGTTATCTGATCGGGTTTGCCTTAATTGATTGCCTACGGGTGAAGCTGGCGAACTTCACGGTGGACGCTCAAAATTTGCCGTTCACGCAGGCTCGCCTGGCGGGCGTCTCCGGCCTGACCCTCACCTACCAAACGCTACCGGGGTGGGCGAGTCCATCGGACTTCAATTCCCGGCTGTTGCCGGATGGCAGCCACCCTTTGTTTTGGGCGCTGGTGTTCCGCAATGGTTTGCCGGTTCCGGGCACGAACATTCTGCCGGTAACCCTGCCGATTGGCGGGAGTACCCTGCAGGTGACTAACCGAGACTCGCCGTGGACCCAGCCCTCGGTTCTGGCAACCTATCAGCCGGGCGACACCATCGTCATGACCGGGAAGGGCGGCGAATCGCCAATTCTGGTATCAGGCGGGAACGGCGTAGTGCTGAACAATATCGATGTCTATGCCGCCGGGGCTCTGGCGGTACACCTGGATGTTTCCGGGAACTGCGTGTTAGATCATGTGCGGGTGATGCCTCGCCCGGGTACGGACCGTTTGATCAGCTCGAACGCCGACGGGATTCACTTGAGCTTCGCGCTGGTGAATAACCAGATCCGCAATTGTTTTGTGAGCCGGACCCTGGATGACGGCATTGCGTTGAACTCTCCGTTTCTGGCGTACGTGCGGCAGCAGTTAGGTACCCGGCAGATTCGGGCGGACCGCCGCTACCAGGCAGAGTTTCCTAACGGGATGTATCTGCAATTTGTGAACGCCACGACGGCAGACGTGTTGCCGGGAGGCATGGTGACCGCTCAGGATCCGCCGTTCAGCGATCCGCCGGCCGAGGGGACCGCTACCGTCACCATGGACCGGGATCTGCCGGTGGTGCGAGCCGGATTTGGCATGACCTATTCGGATCCGGATAATCGCGGGAACGGGTCTGTGATTGAGAATAATGTGGTGGAGGATGTGCTGGCGGCGCGGGGAATCTTCCTGGGCGGGATCACGGGGGTGACGGTGAGGGGCAACACCATCCGGCGTACGAATTGTGGAGCCATCGTGATGCATCAGGATCTGGCTTCGTACCCCACGGGTCCGAATACGGACGTGCTGATTTACGGGAATACTATTGAGCAGGCGATTGGGCCAGCGGCGGTGGGGACGGGCGTGATCGCCGCCATTGCGTCTATCTTCGTGCTTTCCACGGATGGGGATTTCAACCTTGTTCCGGGTGCGTCGAATGCCCGGATCGATATTGTGAACAATACGATTACCGATTCCGGGCGGGGGGCGATCTGGGTTTCGAATACGGCCAGCGGAACGATTAGTGGCAATCAAATCGTGCGCTATTACCAGCATCCGGAGCTGGCATCGTGGGGGGTTGGGGATGCGGTATTGGCGCAGTTGCTGTTGGACTTCCGGCGGCCTATTGTGGTGCGATCGAATTCGAAGGTCCAGGTGCTTAATCCTTAAATATTAGAGCGCCAGGCTGAGCAAAGCGAAAAACGAACCCACCGCGGCGGCAATGGTGACTTCCGTGGCGTCGCGGCGCCGGCGACCGAGCAGTAGCCTGGCCGCGATCAGAATGATAAGTGCGACCACCAACTCCACCACCAGGACTTGCGTGGTGGCACCCTGCCAGATTCGAATCAACGTAAACGAACCTACCATGAGCCCGCCCGCACTGGCAGCTGGCCAGGGAACACGACCCTTCCAGAGCTCGCTTAGCTGGATGGCGAATTGCATGGTGTAAGGGAAGTACAACCGGCGGTCCCCCGTCCAGCAATAGAGCAAGAGCCACATGAGGCCTACCCCCGAGACGGTGGCGAACGAAACGAAGCCAAACCGTTTACCCCAAAGCGTCCCTAAAATAATTGCGCACGGCACGCTCCACTCCCAGTTCGCCAAGATGTTAGCGTAGATAATCATGTCTCCGATTGCCATTCGAATCCTCATCCCGGTGCTGCTGGCGATAGCCGCCAGCGCCGCCGTTACCCGCGTGGAACTGGTGGACCGCACCGATGTTTTGGCCGGTGAACCACAAGGCGCGGCGGGCGCCTATGAACGCATTGCCGCCAAAGCCTACTTTACAGTTGACCCGAAGCTGGGGCCCAATCAGATCATCGCGGATATTGCTTTGGCACCCCGGAATGCAGACGGGCTGGTGGAATTCGCCGCCGATGTGTTTGTGTTGAAGCCGCGCGATCCGGCAAAGGGCAATGGTACCGCGCTGGTTGAGATTTCGAACCGGGGCGGGAAGGGTTTGCTGAGCACGTTCGACTTCGCTTCCGGATCACGCGATCCCAAGAGCCCCCTGGATTTTGGAGATGGGTTTCTGCTAAAGCAGGGCTTTACGCTGGTTTGGATTGGATGGGAGTTCGACGTGCCTGCCTCCCCCACGGCGCTGCGGTTGTATGCCCCGATTGCCACCGAGAACGGCAAGCCGATCGTTGGTATGGTGC
Source organism: Bryobacterales bacterium (assembly GCA_038212805.1). GTDB lineage: Bacteria > Acidobacteriota > Terriglobia > Bryobacterales > Bryobacteraceae > JANXQZ01. Next base: position 2,801 of record JBBQUE010000367.1, read on the forward strand.
TGTCGGAGTGGGTAGGCGATAAGCCGGTGAAGGTAATTTCGCTGGGCGATCGGGATCAAGTTGCCTACCCCCTGGCCGACCCTGATGCGCCCGGCACGCAGCTTTCGGTGCGGGACCACATCAAGGCGGACCGCAAAATCATTCCGCGCGGCGAATGGCGCTTTGCGGACAAGACCCACGTCGCCATGGACAAAGGATTTGAACCGGGCAAAATTTACGAGGTGGTATACCAAGCGAAGGATCCGGTGGTAGTAGGTCTGGGGCCGGCGGCGATCCGGGATTTCGTTTCCTTCCTGAAGTATGGCGGCGCGTCCACGCTGCTGGGCGACCAGAGCCGGAACGTGAAGCGCGCCCTGGCGTTTGGTGTATCCCAAAGCGGACGCTTTCTGCGCGAGTATCTTTATGACGGCTTCAACCAGGACGAAAAATCGCGCAAGGTGTTCGATGGGGTTTGGGCCCATGTGGCGGGCGCCGGGCGGGGGAGTTTCAATTTCCGCTTTGCGCAGCCGTCACGGGATGGGCATCCGTTCCTGAATCTGCTTTACCCTACGGATGTTCCTCCGTTTGACGAGGCGGGGTTGCTGGCGCGCGCGATAAAGGACAATGTCGCGCCGAAGTTGTTTCTTTCGAACGGGTCGTATGAATATTGGGGACGGGCGGCGTCGTTGATCCATACCTCTCCGGACGGCAAGCAGGATGTAAAGCCCAGCGGCAATGAGCGGATCTATTTCTTTGCCGGGTCGCAACATGGCCCGGGGAGCATTCCACCGCGCAAGGTGGAAGCGCAGAGCCTGGCGGACACGACCGATTACCGCTACGCCCAACGGGCTTTGCTGGTAAGCATGCAGGCCTGGTTGCAGGCCGGGACGGAGCCGCCGGCATCGCAGTACCCGTTGATCGGAAAGGACCAACTGGTGGGGTTGGGAGCGCTGAGCTTCCCGAAGATTGATGGAATCCGGCTGCCGAAGATCAAGCGCGAGGCCTACCGGTTGGACTTTGCTTCGGTGCCGCCCAAGATCGGCGCGCCGTTCCCGACCTTGCTGCCGCAGGTTGACCAGGACGGGAACGAGACCAGCGGCATCCGGATGCCCACTGTGCGCGTGCCGCTGGCTTCGTACACCGGGTGGAATTTGCGAAACAAAGCCATTGGGGCTCCGGATGAGCTGTACAGCATGGTGGGATCGTGGATTCCGTTTCCGCGCACGAGGGTGGAGCGGGAGAACCGCAAGGATCCGCGGCAATCGATTGAAGAGCGGTACGCCACGAAGCGCGCGTATCTGGAAAAGATTACCGAGGCCGCCAACCAGTTGGTCCGCGAGGGCTATCTGCTGGAGGTGGATGTGCCGAAGATCCGCGATCGGGCGGCGCTGGAGTGGGACTATGCCTTAACATCCATGCCTTAAACTGGGAACTAATGGGCCCCTCCTCGCAAGAACAACCGAAGCTGCCGATTCCCGGCGTGAAGAACCTAATCGCCGTCGGATCTGGCAAGGGAGGCGTGGGGAAGACCACGGTTTCGGTGAATCTGGCGATCAGTCTTGCGCAGCTTGGCTACAAAGTGGGGCTGATGGATGCCGACGTTTATGGCCCCAACGTGCCGCTGATGATGGGGGTACGGGCGACTCCGCATGCGGTGGGTGAGCGCATTCAGCCGATTGAGAAGTTTGGCGTGCAGATCATGTCCATGGGTTTTCTGAACCCGGGAGATAAACCCCTGGTGTGGCGC
>JBBQUE010000368.1:0-4521 GCA_038212805.1 Bryobacterales bacterium
GGGACAGAACCAGATCCCGCATCCCCTCCGCATACAGTTCCCGGATCCGGTCGTTCACATCTGGCTCCAGCCATGGCTGACCGGGCGCGCCGCTCCGGCTTTGATAAACAAGCTCCCAATCCGTCCGGCCTAGTTCCAGCCCCACCAGGCGGCATGCTTCCCGCAGTTGCGTCAGATAATCGCTGGATTCCGCCATGAACATGGGCACGCTATGCGCGGTGAAAAGCAGCTTCGCTGCGGGGCGCCCAGCCTCCGGCAGTTCGTCGAAAGCCGCCCGGACGCTCTCCGCATTGGTCGCGATGAACGCAGGGTGGTTATAAAACACCCGGATCTTGTCCACCTGCGGCGCGCCTGGTCCAATCTCGGCCTGGGCCCGCTGGACATCCTCGCGATACTGCCGGCAGCCGGAAAACGAACTAAACGCCGAGGTAACGTATGCCAAAGCGCTTTTTCGTCCATCCGCCTGCATCTGCCTGAGGGTTTCTACCAGCATTGGGTGCCAGTTGCGGTTCCCCCAATAGATGGGCAAGTCGGGACCGTGGAGGGCGAGTTCGGCTTTCAGCGCCCCGATCAGTTCACGGTTTTGGTCGTTAATAGGGCTTTTGCCGTCGAAATGATAGTAATGTTCCGCCACTTCCAGCATTCGTTCCCGCGGCACATTCTTCCCACGAAGCACGTTCTCAAGGAAGGGCAGAACATCCTCGGGCTTTTCAGGGCCGCCGAAGGATAGAACCAGCACGGAATCATACAGGGGTTCGGGCATAGTTATAGGATGGACACACTCAAACGCGAACTGATTTTATTGTGACTTATCCAGGCGCGCGCCGAACGTCCACTGATTTTCCGGATTCCTGCCGATATCTAGACTAAGATGGAAATCGACAGCGGCGACGAAGGACCTGGCGTTCATATTTTTCCGGCGGATGCTATAGCTCTTTTGTACCCCGGACTAAGCGACTATCGAATATCTGACCGACGTACTATATCTTATGATCCCGCATACGAGGGACAATAAGGTTGCGATGATGCCAGTTTCCGAATCCAAAGTATTCCTCGGAATGGCCGCCATTGTGGCCAGCCCGGCCATCCGCCAGCTTCTTTCGGTGGTAGAACGGGTTGCCCAAACCACCGCCAGCGTCTTAATCCAAGGCGAGAGTGGATCAGGGAAAGAACTGATCGCGCGCGCCCTTCATCATTACTCACTTCGATGCAGCAAGCCCTGGGTGGATGTCAGCTGTGCAGCCTTGCCGGAACACCTGGTGGAAAGCGAACTCTTCGGCTATGAGAGAGGCGCTTTCAGCGGCGCGGATACGGCTAAGCCGGGCCTCTTCGAACTGGCGCATTTCGGGACTCTGTTTCTGGATGAGATTGGCGAACTGGAACCTCGTATGCAAGTCAAGCTGCTGCGGGTACTTGACGGCACGCCGTACTACCGGCTGGGCGGAGTTCGCAAGGTGACGGTGGACGTTCGAATCATTGCCGCCACAAACCTGGATCTGGAAGCGATGGTGGATAACGGCAAGTTCCGGGGCGACCTGTACCATCGATTGAGCCAGATCAACCTGCGGGTTCCCCCGTTGCGTGAGCGCACTGAGGACATTCTTCCCCTGGCGCAGCATTTCCTTAGTCAACTGAAGCCCAGCGGTTACTTCACGTCCGATGCGGTTGAGCTTTTGCGATCCTATCACTGGCCCGGTAATATCCGGGAACTCCGGAATTTGGTCACGAAAACCGCGGTGATGTTGATTGACGATGAAATCACCCGTGCCGATCTTGCGCCCGAACTGATGCGGCGTCAAACGCCGAAAAGCCTTTTTCCGATTGATCAGCCGGGCGGTTCCAACCTCGACGGCATTGAACGATGTATGATAATGAAAGTGCTGGCCCAGACCAACGGGCATCAACAACGGGCGGCGGAACTGCTTGGCATATCCCGACGGACCCTAAGCCGGAAGCTGAAGATCTATGAAACGGAGTCCCCCAGTCGAAGCGTCGCGTCATGAGCAAGCCGAGAAGCGCCGTGAGCATCGCTACCGGGCTGAGGGAAACCTGTATTTCTTTTTCGACGATCCGGTCCGCCGCGAAATCTCCGGCCGCCTGGTAGATTATAGCCAGGGCGGCTTCCGCGTGATTCACGATCACCCAACTCTAGTCTCGGGCCAAGTGGTCAGCTTCCGCCACCTGTTGTCCGCCGGCCAAGCCCGCGTGATGTGGAATCGCATTGTTGAGGGGATGATCGAAACCGGTTTCGTGACGCTCGCCCTACATTCCACCGCTGCAGAAGGAAGGTAAAGAGGGCGGGCCTGCTTGCGGCCCGCCCAGGGAAAACCAGCCCTTTAGAATTCCAGCCGGACCGATAACTGAATCCAACGCGCGCCGTTGGTGCGATTGGGCGGAATGTACGAACTGTTGATCGTCCCAAACGTATTCGGGTTCGTTATGTTGAGGTTCGACTGGCTGGGATTGGCGAAGTTCGGGTGATTGAGCGCGTTGAAGAAATCGGCGGCAATCTTGGAATTCAAGCGTTCCGTGATCTTCGTATCCTTGCTGATACTGAGATCCATGTTTTTGTACGGTAGGCCGGTAATCGGGTTCGAACGGCCGCTACGGGTGTCGCTACTGATCAGGACCGGGCGGAAGTTGGTAATGGCCGCTTTATTGGTGCTGAAGAAGTTGTACCCGGTCCCCGAAATGGGTCCATTCAAGCCAGTCGAAACGGATCCGGTCTGGATGGCGCCGGAGGCTCCTCCGAGGACGGTAGCATCCCCCCAGGTCTGCGAGCCGGAACTGTCGGAAATAATCAGGGGCACGCCTGACCATGCGGTTGCAATTCCAGATACATACCAACCGGTGAGCGCACGGTCCAGGCCGTTGTGGAAACCCAGAAGGTGTCCCTTGCCAACCGGAAGTTCGTAGATCCACGTCAAATTGAAAACGTGCTTGCGGTCAAACGGCGACCGGCCGTATTCCACACCCGGATAGAAGCTGTTCTGATAAAATCCGGCGTTGTTCTGGTTGAAAACGCCGTTATCCAGCGCCTTTGAGAAGGTGTAGTTCGCATTCACCAGAAGGCCGCGAGACAGGCGCTTCGAAACTGTCAGCAGGGCCCCGTTGTAATTGGTCTGGCCGATATAGGTGCGCATGAACTCAACCTGCGATTGATCGTTGTTGAACGGCTGCATGCCCAGCGAACGCCGGTAGATGCCCATATTCAGGAAGATGGTGCTGACGTTACCGTTGGTGAAGTTGCTGCCCTGGCGGGCCAGAATGTATTGGGTGGCGCTGGCTCCCGTACCTCCCAGGCCTTTGAACTGATTCTCAAAGAACGGCTGATTCGGGAGGCTGGCCGCGGTGGCACCTCCGCGCAGCAGGCCGCGGACGGTGTCATACGCCTGGGCGAACGTCTGGCCTGAGGCGGAATCGGCAAACATGTAAGGCGATTGCGTCAGGTTGATGGCCTGCGGCAAATTGCGGGCGAAGCGTCCCACGTACGCCAAGTCCACGATCCAACCGCCCGGCAGTTCGCGTTGAATGCTGAAGTCGGCGTTGTAGCTTTTGCCCAGCTTGGAGAACGGATTCACCTGGAATGACAGGGTCTCGGATAGATTCTGGGGACTGACCGGAACCGTGGCGGCCGGGACCGAGGGCAACGGAATGCTTCCATCCACGCCTACCCGGTAGAACGAAGACGCAGGATTCGCGGAACCCGCCACGCAGCCCGATCCAGCCGCGCCGGACGCGTTGCACAGCGGTCCGTTAATGCTGATGGTCTGGCCAAATCCCACGCCGAGCATGGGGATTAAGACGTTCTGTACCAGGTTTGAGCGATCGTAGATCAGGCCAAACCCGGCCCGAATGGCGGTCTTACGGTCGCCAAACAGTTTGCCCAGCGTGCCCGTTCCATCCGGGCTGTAGGCCAAAGCCACGCGGGGAGAAAACGCATTGTAGACGGTATTGTAGACGGGATGCTTAGCCTGGCCCACGGGCACCCAGCCAAAGTTCGGGTTGTAAACCTGTCCCGACTTGGCGGCGGCCAACTTGGCCGAGAGATACGTGGTTGGATCCACCAGCTTGCCTGTATCGGTATCGATTTGCACCGTCTGGCGGCCCAATTCTTCCTTCGGCGGCGTCTGGAAACCCCACGACAAGCCATAAGTCATGGTCAGGCTTTTGCTGAGGCGCCAAGTATCCTGCGCGTTGAAGTTGGTGGCATAAGACCAGGTCTTGTTGACCAGGTTGGTACCAAATGGTTGAGCCTTGAGGGTGGAATCGCGCACTGCCAATACGTTCACGTTGTCAACCAGCCCGAGCACCGAAGCGTAATAGCGGCCCCAGTTAGAAAGGTCGTTGGATTTGATGCAGTTGGCCGAAGAAGCCGTTGCGCATACCTGGGGCGCGTTGGTAGAAGGGATGGTCAGGAAGCCGCCCTGGTCCACGGTGGCAACCAGCGACGAAATGGAGCCAACCACTTTATCCGCGCGGTCGTGGCGGAACCAGATGGGCCGAAATTCCCCGCCCAGG
>JBBQUE010000369.1:0-4517 GCA_038212805.1 Bryobacterales bacterium
TTGCCATGGAAGAGCAAGGGTGCCAAAGCGAAATCGCCAAGCACCGGGATCCCCTCGACAAAACAATTCTCCCCTGCGGCATCGTCCAGCACAGCCACCGGTTTCAGCCCAATGCCAGGTTCGTTCAACAAAGCCCGCACCACACTTTGGCCGGCGCGGCCCGCCCCGAAAACTACGGCCGGAATACTCCACCACGAGGCTTTGGCGAAGGTCTGGCGCACACACTCGCGCGTCAGCGGAACCAACGCGATGGCGAAGAAGAGGGCCAGGAAAAGTGTCCAGGTGAAATACCGCTGGGCGCCGCGGAGAGACACCGTGGTCGCCGCCAGGAAGAGGAAGATCAGGGTGGAGCAGATGGTGGTGCGGCGCAGTTCCTCAGGCGCGCTAATCCCGATGCCGGAGTACAGGCCGACCACCGCGTATACCAGGATAAACGCGAAGAGAAATGGCCACAGCACAAGGTAAGCCGCAACGTCCAGTTCCCCGCGAGACAGCCACTTCACCGCCAGGCTCAACGCTACCGACAAGAGCAATGCGACGATATCGGATAGCACCAAAGCCTGGGTGGCATATCCCCGTGCCATGGGTATCTGGAGGGATCGGAGGCGGGCAATGCGCTTGCCCTCCAGGGAAACAAAAGCTTCTGGAACCAATTTGCCGACGTTCATGAGTTCTCCATGTTTACGGCCTCAACGAATTTCCCTAGTGGCTGGGTAGATTTCTCAACGGAACAGGGCCTTGGGACGGCAGTGCATGCTTCCAACAGCCGCGCCAGCTTGCCCGCCAGCACTCCAATATGCGGTCCCCGCAGAATGGTATCGTGATCGCCGGAACCCTGCTCTATATCCAGACGGTCCCGGATCAGGTTTCCCCAGCCCAACTGCGGATCCAGATAATCGGACGCATCGCCCGCGCGGAACAAGATTGCGTCACCGTGATAGGGAGCAGGGGCGTAGCGGCGCAAGGCGAGCAGGAAGCCTTCCTCCGCGGTCAGGGCGGCGAGGCCGATGGGCAACCCAATCCGCTCGAGCTTTCTCGCCATGTAATCCACCGGGCCCATGCTGGCGACGTACCGGAGATTCACCCGCAGTATGCGCAGGCCTGGTTTCACACCGGTCACTTCGGTATCCTGGAGCGCACCGAGGCCGACTTCGTGTCCCACCAACCCCATGCAGCCCGCGATACACGCTGGGTTCAGCCACCACAAGCTGAGAGATTGGTGGTTGCTCATCCGCAGTTCTCCGGTTGAATCACGGGCGCAGTCCAGGTGCCTGAGGCGCGCCATACGGCCGCCACCATGCTGACGCAAACTACGGCTTCTGCCGAGACCACCGCCCAAGCCATTCCGATGTGGCCGAAGGGCCGGGCCCACAGAAACGATAACGCCACGTTCACCAAACCAGCCGACAGGATGATGCGGTTGATCAAAGCATCGCGGCCGAACGGCAGCAGCCATTGGAACCCCACCGAATAAGTGATGGAAAGCAGCAGCGGCAAGGCAGCCAGGATGCGCAGCACCTCAACCACGGGCGCGAACTCGCCACCAAGAAGCAGTTTCGACGCCCAGGGCGCGGCGAAGAACAACGCCACCCCCAGTACCGCGCCTCCGCTGATCATGAGCGTGGCACCAAGGCGCGCCAGGGGGGCCGCCGCATCCTCACCGCCGGTTGCGGCCAGATGGCTCAGACGCGGGAATATCGCCTCCCGGATGGGATTCAACAATCCGAAGCCAGCCTTTGCGATCTTTTCCGCCGCGGCGAAATATCCCACCAGTTCAGGCGTGCTGAACAATCCCAGCAGAAACGCATTCCCCACGCCATACAGGCTTTCGGAGCTACGGAACAGGAACATGGGCCCACCCATCACCAACGCGGGACGGACCAAGTCCCACGATGGCACCTTGATGGGAATGGTGCGGTACGCCAACGCCAAACCGGCTACGGTTGTTAACGCCGGTGCCACGGCTGCAAGCGCCAACACGCGCCATTTGTCAGCCGGCGAGTGGACCAGTAAAAACAATCCACACAACGACAGGACTTTACCAGAAACTTCCAACGCCGCCGCCCACCGCATCCGCTCCAATCCTTGAAAGAACCACAAGGGAGTAAAGCCCTGCGCGACGGCATAGACCAAGCCGGCTGCCAACAAATCGGATTCGGTGGAGACTACGGGCAGGAAGCGTGACGCCGCGATCACCACCACGAATCCACCCGCCGCCAGCAGCGCCTGCGCACCCAGCACGCCCGCCATGATGCGTCCACAGGCTTCGGGATTATCGCGGTTGCGTGCTACTTCGCGAGTGGCGGAGATGTTGAATCCGAATTCAATCACGATCACTAAAAGCTCCGCCATGGCCTGGACGAAGGCGATGGTGCCCCATCCCGCCGGTCCCAGCACGCGCGCCAGATACGGGATGCTGATCAGGGGAATCAGCTTGCGCCCCGCTTGCACGCCATATAAGGCGATCACGTTGGCCAAAATTCCGTGGTTGGCTTTCGGTTCCACGTTCCCTTACAGGAACCTCGGCGCTGCCGAATAAAGGCCCACGTCTATCGGCTTTATGTTTGGCTCCACTTTCGAAAGCGAGTTGCGTGGCACCACCGGCATCTCGCCGGATTGAATCGAAATATCCTCGCGGAGACCGCCCGGGGAAATCGATTTGCGCACATCGTGAATTCTCACCTGTGCGGTATTCGCCGAGGCCCTGCGCAGCAACACCACTTGCGTTCGCCGGGCGCTGTCTTTGACGCCGCCGGGCAGCGCAACGGCCTCCACCAGGCTGACGCGCCCACGCAAATCGATGCGGCCGGGCCGCGCCACTTCTCCCGCCGCCGCAAAGAACGGCTTCACGTATTCCTTGAGAAGCACGGCAACGTCCGGCGCATTGAGGTGCTGATTGCCTTTCTTGCGAATTGCGGCCGCCGCTTCATCAAGCGTCAGGCCGGCGATCTTCACGCCTACCAAGGGAAAGCTGGCATTGCCATCCGGCTGCACGGAAGCAACGGCATTGTATTCGGGCGTGAACATATACTGCGCCTCCACTAAGGGAGGATTTGGCTTTTGAAATATGGCTGCGGCTAATCGCATCGCTGCCCCTTCGCGCACGTGCCCGGGTAAGTCACAGTTACTCGCTTGTTGAGTAATACTAATGGGCCGAGAGCTTACCGTCAGGAGCTTATCCTCATGTTAGCAGCGGAGGTCCAAGTTAGCCTACGGTTTCGGCGGTAATACGACACTGGAATCGTACTATACAGTACTTGTGCAGCCATGGCCTAGATATAAGCTGAGTACTGTAAGTAATCCTTTCTCGCGGATATCTAGGCGCTAAGTACTATTAGGCGCCGGGAGCCATCAGCAGCCTGTGGCGGAAGTCAAAAGAGGATCGCTTGTCAGGAAGCTACAATCGCCAAGCACTATTAGGCGTCGTTCATGACAATTCCGGCTACGCGTGACTTTAAGCGCTGAAGATACCCCAGGATGGAATGCATGGCGGCCTCGCCCGTCTTACCGGCGCGCACGGCTACCACAACCGTATCCACCACCCGCGCCAAGTGTACTGTCTCGGGACACTGCAGGAACGCCGGGCAATCGATCACGATGGCATCATACGATTTCCCAGCCTCGCTCAACAAGGTTCGGAGGGCGGCTTCGCGCTCTTCATCCGTAGCCCGCGCGGGACCACCCGCTGGCAGAAGATGCAGCTCCGGGCCTGACCCCTGGCGGATCACCAATAGCTCCCACTCCGCGCCCTCTTCCAGGATTTCAGTAAGCCCCGCCTCCACCTTCGCGCCAGTCATCAGACGGTCCAGTTCGGGCTTGCGCTGATCCCCATCCACCAGGAGGACCCGCTTGCCTGCCCGGGCGATGGATGCGCCGAGGTTTGCGGCTATGGTTGACCGTCCATCCGATTCCAGTGGGCTGGCCACCAACAGAGCCTTGCCGTTCCCCGCGGACAATAGCATGAGAATTCCTTCGCGCAAAGTATCAATAGCCAGCGCAAAAGGCTGTTCCCCGGCCGTGGCAGCCTCCGGTATAACCACTACCTGCGGCTCCCCCTTCGCATGCCAGGTGGAGACGGAAGGCAGGACCCCCAGTACGGGAACCGTGGTGGCGGCGCGGAGGTCGGCAAGCCGCCGCAGCTTGGGGTCCACCGTCCCCCCCAGCATCAGGAACAAAGCCAAGGGAAGACCGGTCAGGATTCCCGCCAACGTACACTTTTCCCGCAAATTCCGCTCAATGGGAACCACCACCACCGGATCCACGATGCGGGCGGCCTGGTCATTGGTTTTGGCATTCACCTGCGCTTCACTGATCTTGCGCAACGTGGAATCGTAGAGCGAGCGATCGGCCCCGGCCCGTTCTTTCGCGTTTTCCAACTTCAAAATGGAGGCAATGGATTTCACGCCAGACGACCGCGCATGAGTGAGTTCATCGCGCAACTCGCCCTCCCGCTGCCTGGACGCGCGCAGTTGAGCCAGCGCGTTCTCTACCAGCGCCATGCGCGCGCCGTTGACCTC
>JBBQUE010000370.1:0-4494 GCA_038212805.1 Bryobacterales bacterium
AAGAAGATCCACAATTGCGTGATGTTGAACCTCCGGACGCCCAAGGGTGAAATGTTCTGGCTGGCAGGTCATAACGTCCAGACCGGCCAACGAACCTGGTATCACCTGGAGCGCAATGAGTGGTCGATCCATTTCAACGTCACCCGCGACGGTACGCTGTTCTGTGGCGATGGCGGCGATCCCGGACAAGTAGCGCACGCCAAGGATGGCCAGTGGATCTACCTGTTTCATCCCCAGTTGACGGCCAATCGCCAAGGCCTGGACGAACCTGGCTTTGTAAAGCCTGGCACACTGAAGGCCACCAAACTGGTTAACATGGCGAAACACCAGTACCGCCTGGAGCCCAACATGAGCTTCACGCCCGATCAGAAATGGGTGGTATTCCGGTCGAAAATGTTTGGGCCTACCTATATGTTTACGGTGGAAGTGGCGGCCGCGGAAGGCGCTAGCGGCTATACCAGGTAGACAGCGCCCGGCGTGGGTGAATCCGAGTACGGCTTTGTTTCGCGAAAACCGAACCGGGCATAAAGGGCATGCGCCTCATGCATGGTTGGAAGGGATTCCAACCTATGTGTTTGCGGTGGAAGTAGCGGCCGCGGACGGCTCTAGCGGCAATACCAAGTAGACAGCGCCCGGCGTGGGTGAATCCGAGTACGGCTTTGTTTCGCGAAAACCGAACCGGGCATAAAGGGCATGCGCCTCATGCATGGAGGGTAAGGAGTCGGCGAAAATCTGGCGGTAACCGTACTGGCGGGCGGCTTCAATTAACTGAGCCAATAAGGTGCGCCCAAAACCAAGCCCACGAAATTCGGGCGAGACGAATAGACGTTTGGCTTCAGCGGTATCCTCCGTCAAGCGACGCAATCCGATGGTTCCCGAGGCGCGTTCGCCTTGCCAGGCTATCAACAGGAGACCGCCGGGAGCGCCGTAAGCCCCGGGCAAGCTCTGAAGCTCGGCGTCGAAGTTTTGAAAATTCGAAGCCAATCCCAGGGAAGCCCAATAGCGCTGCCACAGATCCTGGACCGCCCGGACATCGGCGGGTTCCACGGCCCGGCGAATCGCGAATGAACTATCGGACGAAGGCATTGAACAGGATCTTGAAGGTCTGATAACTTTGCGCCCGGTACTGGGGACGCATGCCAAAAAGAATCGCGTGGCCCTGGCCCATGGGGACGTCGAGCAGGGCCGCGCGCCCTTCCAGATATTTCGAACCCAACAGCCAACCGGACGCCAACACCCCCGACTTCGGATACCGGGCCACCACCCGGGCGGGTGAACCTTCGGGCAATTCCCAGGCCGGGCTGCCCTCGCTCCAAAGGGCAATTTCCGAAGGTACGCCGTACGCTAGCGGATTTTGGGGCCCGGCGGGATCGAGCGAAATATTCAATAACGAACCCGGCGAATAGAAGTCGCGGTTGGGCACACCTTGCACGGTGTTCCTGGCTTTGATTTTCAAAGCGTCCAGGGCGTATTCGGTAGAGTGGTTGAGGAAAATCAAAGTGCCCCCATCGGCGGCGAACTGGCGCAGATTTTCGGCCGCCGCGGCTCCCAAGCCACCCAGGTACTGCTCAGGCATGGTTCCCGGCTTGAAGCCTTCGGTAATCTGGGCGGCCGGTTGATCCGGGAAAATGAGGACGTCGTAACGCTGGCGAAGGCCGCCATTATTAATTTCCGGATTCGGCACGTTGCGGTAGGCGAACTCAAAGTTTTCCAGCAGCCAGCGGGTCCAGCCTTCGTCCATGCTGGGAACAAAGCTCTTATACAAACCGATGCGGGGTCGCATGACGGGCTTTGAATCCCCACCCGGGCGGGTCCGGAATTCGCCGGTGGCGGAATCACGCCAGACGCCCGCGCCAGCCTGCCACAGGCGGTTGACAGCACGCCAGCTTTCGATATCTCCGGCGGCATTAGGGTCGAAGGATGAGGTGGCAGCCAGGGAAAGATCGGCCTGGAACGGCTGCTCCACGGTGTCCACCGACACACCCATCAGGAGCGGCAGGGTTTGGGCCGTTACATCATAGGGCCGCTTCGGGGGGCCGCCGGGGTAGAGCCGCAAATCGGGATAGTGCTGCCGCTCCAGGAGTGTCTTGGCGTATCCGCCGTAGGGCTGTTGGATTCGAATTACATAACTGCCCGCCGGATAACGGTGTCCGCCCGCTTCAAAATCCGTACCCGCGCGCTGTACTTCAACCTGCCCGAAGCGCAATAGATCCAGCATCTTGCGCGTCGATCCGGGATCGTTCTGCGTGCGCGGAATCACAAAGGCATAAGGAGATCTGCGCGCCAGTTGCCGCTTGCCAACGGTGTAAAACGCGCGCAGTAGGTCCTCGCGATGAATCGCCGCCTGGTAAAGACACGATTCTAAGGCCATGAGCTGATAATCCACAATGTCGCGCAGTTTCCAAGTCCCGCCCAGCCATGGCTCCAGGTAGTTCCAACTCGGCTCGCGCGGGTTGTATCCCAGGGCGTTGCTCTGAATCTGGTCGGGCCTGACAAGGAGCGGCGTAGCCAGGTTCGCACTGGCCGACTCGCTGAGGATTCTCAGGCCCGCGTGATAAGCCTGATAGTGGCGCGCGGGGCTCCAGAAATCGTACATGGCGTTCACGGCAACGCCCTTCTTGCCCGCGGCGGTGAGGTCAGCCGCCATCGCGGAGCCAATTGCGTTGCACTCCTGGGCGATGATGGGATCGATGTTCGGGTCAACCGGATCCAGCCATGGGGGAAAGAAAATCCGGGATGCATACGCACCCTGCTGGTGTACGTCGTAGACGATCTGCGGGTGCCAGACATTGTGGAGCTGCGACACCGTGAGCTGCGTTTCGGGCTGCGAGAATACGTACCAGTCGCGGTTGTTATCGTGACCGGTGTACTTGTGATACAGCTCGGGCGGCGTAGAACCCTCGTAGGGAGTTCCCAGCGTTTTGCGATACCAGCTCGTCACGATATCCACCCCGTCCGGGTTGAGCGAAGGCACCAGGATGAAAATGGTATCGCGAAGAATGGCCCGGAAGCGCGGCTTGTCTTCGGTCAATAGGCGGTAGGCAAACTCGACCGCGGTGTGAGTGGATGCGACCTCAGTGGCGTGGATGGAGCAGGTGATCAAGACCACGGTCTTGCCTTGGGCGATCAGCGTTTCCGCTTCGGCGTCGTTGGTTTTTCGTGGATCGGCCAGCTTTTGCTGGATAGCAAGATAGCGATCCAGGTTGCGCAGGTTCTCCGGGGATGAGATGGTAACGGCGATGAAGGGACGCCCCAACGCCGTCTTCCCGAGTTCCTTCACCTGGATGCGGTCACGGTTCTTGCCCAGGGCGTCGAAATACGACACCACCTGTTTCCAATCCAGGAGTTCGCGATCCGCCCCCATGGGATGCCCAAAATGGGCGGCCGGGGTAGGAAACGGGGCGGCGTTCAGGCCGGCGCAAAAGATGGAAAGAAGGATAATCCGGATCAAGTCACGATTGTAACCGACCATAAAAAAACCGAGGCCCTTTTGAGGGGGCCCCGGCTCTTTTCGGTCAAGCGATGTGAAGAAGACTTACCTGGGTAAGTGCGAGATCACGTAGCGAACATCGACGACACCGGTGGTCGTCTTCCCGGTTGCATCCGTCACGGTGTAGTCGAAGAAGTAATCTCCGAACAACTCCGATACCTGGACGGTAACCTGCTGGGACGAGGGACCCAGCACCACCGAAGAAACATTACGCGAGGTAGTATTGAAACCCAGCGGAAGTGTCGGCTGGGTGTTGCCGCCGATCGCGTAGCCGATGTCGATACTACGCACTACCGTTTCGCACACGGTCGTACCCGAATTCGGGGTATCGAACGAGGGGCGCACGATGCAAGGCGCATTGATTACCGGAGCCGGACCGTTGCGAGGTATGACCGTAACTACCGCATTGGCGGAAGCCTGATCTTTCGGATCCTGGCCATTCGCGACGCAGACGTATGTGGTGGTAACCAACGGGCTAACCACCAGATTGCCGTTGGAATCCACCGGACCAACCCCGGAAATAGTTACCCGGCTGGCGTTATCAGCTTTGCAGCTCAGGGTAGAGGTAGTGGCCCCCGTGTTCAGATCAACCGTGGGCGGCGTAGCCGTAAACGAAGTGATCTTTGGTTTCGCCGGAGTTTGCATCACGGTGACCGTCGCGGTTTGTACCGCGGGCGGACCTGCCGGATCGTTATAAGCGGTCAAAGTGTAGGTGGTGGTGACCTGCGGCTGAACGTCGCGCGTTCCAGCACTAGGCTCCACGGTGCCGACACCCTGGTCGATGGTGACGGTCTTGGCGCCTTCAACCACCCACAGAAGCGTGGAGGTACCACCCTGATTGATGGTGGAGGGGTTCGCCTGGAACTTCACGATGCGGGGCATGCCCGGAGGATTCACCCGGACGGCAACGGAGCAGGTGGCCGCCACGGTGCCGGTGGCGCCTTGAGCCGTCAGAGTATAGTTGGTGCTGTCCGTCGGAGTAACCACGAAGGTTCCGCTGGTCC
>JBBQUE010000371.1:0-4489 GCA_038212805.1 Bryobacterales bacterium
ATGATAGGAGCTTTGATCTTGCGGATCAGCTTTTCGTAAAACGGCGGAATGTCGTTGATCTCGTCGCGGTCGCTGGACTGCAGGCACACGTCCACCACGTGCGCCCCATTGCGGATCTGCCAGCGGGCGATTTCGGTAGCCTCTTCCCACTTGTCTTCGGCCACCAGGTTCTTGAACAGGCGGGAACCGATTACATTGGTACGCTCCCCAACGATCAACGGACGGTTGCTGTCGTCAACCTCCACCAGCTCTTTGTTCGAATAGTAAGCCCGGTGCGCGGAAGGCTTCAGGGGCCGGGGCGGGTACCGCTTCACCATCTCGGCGATGGCCGCGATGTGCGGTGGCGTTGTTCCGCAGCAGCCTCCAACAATGTTCAACCAGCCGTGCTCGGCGAACTTCTCCAGCTGCGCCGCCAGGGATTCCGGAGTCTCGCCAAACTTGCCGTCGGAGTTCGGCAGGCCCGCATTCGGATAACAGGAAATCCGGCAGGACGACATCTCATTCAGCGTCCGGATGTGGTCCGTCATCAGGTCCGGCCCGGTGGCGCAGTTCATGCCGACGCTGAGCAGGTCGTGATTTGAAATGGAGGCGTACAGCGCGTCAATGCCTTGGCCAGCCAGCATGGTGCCATTGCGCTCAATGGTGACCGATGCCATCACCGGAATGCGAACACCGTATTCCTTGCTCAGTTCATCAATGGCCAGCAGCGCGGCTTTGAGGCTGCCGGTATCGAAACAGGTTTCCACCAGCAGGATATCCGCGCCAGCATCGATCAAGGCGCGCGCCTGCTGGGAATAGTTCCAGCGCATTTCCTCAAACGTGGTGGTGACGGTAATATTCAGGTCTTTGGTGGTGGGCCCCATAGAACCCGCCACGAAGCGGGGTCTCTCCGGTGTGGCGAATTCATCGGCTGCCTCGCGCGCCAGTTGGACGGCCTTCATGTTCAGCTCGCGCGCCCGATCGCGCAGGTTGAACTCAGCCAGCACGATGGGCGTGCCGCCGAAGGTGTTGGTTTCGACGATATCGGCACCGGCTTCGTAATACGCCCGGTGGATGTCCCGGATCAACTCCGGACGCGTGACGACCAGGATCTCCGGACAGTTCTCCCGTCCCAGGAAATCTTCCTCAATCGAGAGAGGCACCTGGTGAATCATTGTGCCCATCGCGCCATCTATGACAAGAATGCGTTGGGCCAGCGCTTGGTGCAGTGCTTGGATACGGTCCGGATTGATCACTCTTTCTCTATTGTAGAGGAGAGAAGACCCGGGGTTATGCTGGGGCGCCCACCGGCTCCGGCGCGCTCTCCTGGAAGCTATAGCCGAAGCCGCGCACGGCCCGGATGAATGAGGGGTTCGTGGGATCCGGTTCTACTTTCTGGCGCAGGCGCAGAATGTAGACGTCCACCGTACGGTCGGTCACGGCGCGGTCATGCCCCCAGACGGCGTCCAGCAGCTGCTCGCGGCTGTATACTACCCCAGGGCGCGTCATCAGGAATTCCAGCAGGCGAAATTCGGTGGCGGTCAAACTGAGTTCGGTTCCGGCCAGGGTGACACGGCAACTGCTGCGATCGAGTTCCAAGCCGCCAGACCGGATGGTACGTGCCGGACTGAGGTGGCTGCGGAACTGGGTTTTGACGCGCGCCACCAGTTCCCGGATGAAGAACGGCTTCACGATGTAATCGTTCGCGCCTAGTTCCAGGCCGACGATGCGGTCGGTTTCCGACGCCCGCGCGGTGAGGAAAATCACTGGAATATGGGACAGATCGGAATGATTTCGAATGCCCTTGCAAATATCCAGCCCGTCGCAATCGGGCAACATGATATCGAGGATGATCAGATCGGGACGTTCGCGCCTGCAAAATTCGATAGCGCCCTTGCCCGTCTGAATTCCGGTCAAAGAGAAGCCTTCGCGTTCAAGATTGTATTTCAGGAGAGCGAACAAATCGACATCGTCTTCGATCAGGACAATCTTCTTCATAACGCTACCTCCAAAATACCCCGTTGAAAGTTGCAAACCGATTACGAATGCATGAACAACCGGTTCATCGTTACAGTTCTAGAACTATTCCTCACAGGATACCAGCCGGGCTGCGCCGGTAGAAATTGATGTGATCGATCCACGAGTGCGATCCTGACAGCCACCTCCCCCGAGATTATCCGCCAATCTCGCACTCGCGGGGATCTTGTTTAGTTTGTAACAGGAAACGCCCCGCGTCCCTAGGGTAAACTAGGCGGAATGGCGCTTTTTCAACAGCTATTGATGCCGTGGGATCAACCACTTAGAGCGATCTCTTGTGAGAATCATGTGAATAAACCGGTGGCGGCATGAAATGTAGCGGGCTGGACCCGATCACGGGCGAGGGAATCGAGATCTCCTTCCGCACTTTGCTGGATAACGTGGACCCACTGTTCTCGTCCGAACGCCCCACAACGTATCTTGCGCCGGGGTTTATCGACCTGCAAGTGAACGGTTTTGCCGGAGTGGATTATTGTTCCCCGCACGCTACCGCGGAAGAGATCGGGCGTTCGATCCGGGCACAGTTCGCTACCGGCGTGACGCGTTTTTTTCCTACCGTGATTACCGGTTCCGCCGAAGACATGCTGGGGGCGCTGGCGAATCTGGCCAGTGCCAAAGAGAGCCTGCCGGAAGGCGCTGCGATGGAGGGCTTTCACGTGGAAGGCCCGTACATCTCGCCGGAGGATGGACCGCGCGGCGCACATCCCCGGCACTGCGTGCGCGCGCCGGATTTCGACGAGTTTCAGCGTATGCAAGAGGCTGCCCAAGGCCACATCCGGCTGCTGACGGTGGCTCCTGAATGGCCGGGCGCTCCGGAGTTTATTCGCAAAGTTGTGGCTGAGGCGGTGGTGGTGAGCATCGGGCACACCCAGGCCACCGCGGAGCAGTTGGACGCGGCGGTACGGGCCGGGGCCACGCTCTCAACCCATCTGGGAAACGGTGCGCACGCCGTGTTGCCGCGCCACCCCAACTACATCTGGAACCAGATGGCGGACGACCGGCTGGCGGCGAGTTTTATTGTGGATGGCATTCACTTGTCGGCCGCGTTTCTGACCGTCGCGATGCGCGCGAAAGGCGTGGAGCGTTCGGTTCTGGTGACCGACGCGGTAATGCCCGCGGGTTGCGCACCCGGCCCCTATCAACTGGGGGAAGTGGCGGTGGAACTCCACGCGGATGGCAGCGTCCGGATGAAGGGCGGGGAGCGTTTGGCGGGCAGCGCGCTGAAGATGGACGCCGCGGTGTCGAAGGCCATGCAGTTGGCGGGGGTGAATCTGCGGGATGCTATTACGATGGCTACGCGGAACCCGGCGCGGGTGGGCCGGATCAGCGGGCGTCAGCGCGGACTGACGCCGGGGGAGCGGGCCGATCTGGTGCGCTTTGAATATGACCGTGCGGCACGCGCCATCCGGATTGTGGAAACCTGGCTGAGCGGCGAACGGGTATTTGCGGCGTAGGCCAACCGCTCCTTTACCGTCGCGGCCCGGAGCGCTTCCGAGCCACACACGCCGGCAAGTGGTCCTTCTGGGCCGGATTAAAATCTGGTTTCGAGGAACAGATACTGGAACGTCAGCGAATGTCCCGGCGTGGTCAGCTTCAAAAACTGTCCCGGGAAAATGTGTCCCACGCCCGCGCCCACCGCGAACATTTTTGAGAACGTATACAGCCCGGTTCCGTCCAATTCCTGGCCCACGTAGCGCCCGGCCGTTCCATCGGGGCTCCGCGCCAGCACTGTATTGGCAGTGTTGTAAAGGGCGTCCTTCGCATCCGCCAGCCAGTAGGTACTGAACTTTCCGCTCACCGCCAGTTTGGGCGTGGGCTTTAATTCCACGCCGATGCGGATGTGGTGAATGTTCTTCCAGCCCACCTGATCCGCCAAGCCATATTTATCGTGCGCCGTGGGATAAAGCTGATCGAAGGTGTGGCGCCGGCCGTCCCGTGGATTCCCGTCGCCCGTGGCGTAGTTGTATTCCGCCAGTAGCCGCGGCTTCATGCCGATCCCGGGAAGTAAATACCCCAGCACCCAATGGCCGGCCCACGCGCTGACCTTGTCCGGACCCAGCGAACCGCGCTGCATGGCCACTTCGGTGGAATAGTCGAATTGGGCCGGTAGCTTGCCTACCCAACGAAAACCATAGGTAAAGAAACTGAGGGTAGCGACGGGGCCCAACTCCGCTTTCACGCGGCGTGAAATACGCCACAGCACATACGGTTCCAGGGTAGATTTCGGAATCACGTTTTCCAGTGCGCCGTACAGCCCGTGCAGGTTGTTTCCGGCGGTCCGGTCGCCCACTTCTCCGTCCTTGAGCACCACCACCGAGGAGGCGAATGCGTCAATGCGGTACTTGCCCCACTTGTATCCGGCGCGCACCGCGTCAAAGGTGCGCGCCGCGTTGGTCCAGTTCGTACTGCCCACCAGACGTTCTTCGCCCAGGTTGATCTCCTGACGTCCGGCGCGCAGCCCGGGGCCCTTATC
>JBBQUE010000372.1:0-4489 GCA_038212805.1 Bryobacterales bacterium
ATTTCTCGTTGTACACGCGCACGATTTCGTCCACCTGGGACTGCAGTGGCGTGCCCTTGATGGTGCCCGATTGCCCGCCGATATTCGGGATCCCCAGCTTGCCGCACAGATCAATGCAACTGACGGTGAACTGGTTCTGCTTCTCGCGTTTGGCCGGATCCGGATCAATGTGGTTGCCGTCGCAGGCTAACGACGAGATATAAATCCCGGAGCGCTGGAGGTTGTCCTTAATCTTCGCGATAGCCGCGTCGTCCAGCTTAGCGGGGTCCAGCCGTAACTGGGCGCTGGTGAAGCCCTCGGCCTTCACGAATTCCAGGTTCGATTCGGAATATTGCATCAGCACCCCCAGCCTGGGTTTCCAACTGGGGACACGGCGACGCTGCTGCGCGGACAAGGCGGCGGCAGTCACAGCGGCTGTAAGAGCGGTGCGGCGGGTGATCATCCACTTGACAATAGCGCACCCAGCTACAGGTTGACTTCCACCACCTCATCGAAGATGGAATCGGAGATGGGAATTCCGCTCGTGCGGAGGCGGTCCAACACCTTGGGCTTCACGCCGCAACTGCGGAACCGGCCTTGTACCTTGCCGGCATCGCTGACGCCCAGCCGATCGAAGACGAAAATATCCTGCACTTCCACGCGGTCGTCAGCCACGCCCACCACCTCGGAAATATGGGTGATTTTGCGCGAGCCATCCTGCAACCGCGCCACTTGCACCACCATCTTAATAGCGCTGGCAAGCTGCTGCAGAATCACGCGCGAGGGGATTTCCAGATCGGCCATCAGGACCATGGCTTCCAGACGCGAGAAAGCGTCGCGCGGAGTGTTGGCGTGCACCGTACTCATGGAACCCTCCACGCCGGTATTCATGGCTTGAAGCATGTCGAGCGCTTCCGCGCCGCGGCACTCACCAATCACAATGCGGTCCGGGCGCATGCGTAAGGCCGTGCGCACCAGTTGGCGCTGGTTTATGCCACCCTCTTTGTTGAGGTTCGGCGGACGGGTTTCAAACTTCACCACGTGCCGTTGCTGGAGCTGCAATTCGGCCGTGTCTTCAATGGTGATGATGCGCTCATCCTCGGGGATGAAGCGGGAGAGCGCGTTGAGCGTGGTGGTTTTCCCCGAGCCGGTTCCGCCAGAGATCAGGATAGTGACCTTCGCTTGCACGCACGCCGCCAGGAATTTCAGCATGCCGGACATGACGGTTTGGTAGGACACCATTTCGTCCGACGTGATTACGTGCCGTCCGAAACGGCGGATGCTGAGGGACGGGCCATCGAGCGCCAGCGGCGGGATGATGGCGTTCACGCGGGAGCCATCTAAGAGACGCGCATCCACAATTGGCTGGGCTTCATCAATGCGCCGGCCGACCTGCGACACAATCTTTTCAATGATATGCAGCAGGTGCGCGTTGTCTTTAAAACGAACCGAACTGAGCGCCAGTTTGCCGTTGCGTTCAATATAGACGCGGTCGAACCGGTTCACCAGAATGTCGGAGATGCTGGGTTCCTTCAATAGCGGTTCCAGCGGACCCAGGCCCAGGACCTCATCGAGCACTTCCTCGATGATCTTGTTCTGCTCGGCGGTGGTCATGGGCACGTGCTCGTCTTCCAGCAGCTGTTCCACTACGCGGCCGATTTCAGAGCGCAGCCGCTCTTTCGGCAGCGACGCCACGCGTTCCAGGTTCAGAACGCCGATCAGCTTACGGTGGATTTCGGACTTCAGCTCAAAGTAACGGTCGGCTCCGCGGGTGGGGCTTTGAACTGATCCGCCGGGACGCGGCGGCTGTGGACGGAAGTTTGATCCCAAACGATGCTCCTGTGTTCCAGTATGCATTAACCCGTAGAATGAGATTGTGACGCCACTTACTTTTGAAGACGCGCGGGCTTGCGTGATCCATAAGGTGATGGCGCATCGGGCGGTTTTGGATACGGAACGGTTGCCCCTGTTGGAGGCGCACGGGCGGATTCTGGGTGAGGATATTCCGGCGGATCGGGACTATCCGCCGTTTCCGCGCTCGGCCCGCGATGGGTTTGCGGTGTGTGCGGCGGATCTGCCGGGTGCGCTGAGGATTGCCGGTGAAGTCCGCGCAGGCGAGCGCTTCGCCGGCACCGTGGAACCGCACACGGCGGTGGAGATCATGACCGGCGCTCCGGTGCCTGAGGGCGCGGATACGGTGGTGATGCTGGAGCACGCGGTGGTCTCGGGCGGCGTGGTTTTGATCGAACGAAGCGCGGAGGCCGGCGACAACGTGAGCGCCCAAGGCAGCGAGGGGTGCGCCGGCGAGGTGCTGCTACGGGCCGGCCAGCGCGTGGATTATGCCGGGATCGCGCTAATGGCATCGGTGGGGCGCGGGCACGTTTTGGTTTACCGGCGATTGCGCGTCGCGATCATCGCGACCGGGGATGAAATCGTGGAAATCGAAGCCACGCCCGCGGCGCATCAGATCCGGAACTCCAATTCGTATTCGCTGGCGGCGCAGGTGGCCCGCGCGGGGGCGACTCCGGTGATTCTGCCGGTGGCGCGGGACGAGGTGTCCTCAACGCGTGCGCTGATTGAGCGCGGCCTGAAAATCGATCTGCTGCTGCTGGCGGGTGGCGTCTCAGCGGGAAAGTACGACCTGGTGGAAAAAGTACTGGCGGAGGCGGGCGCGGAGTTCTATTTCGACCGGGTGAAGATTCAGCCAGGTCAGCCGCTGGTCTTCGGATCGGTGCGGGGAAAGTACTTTTTCGGACTGCCGGGAAACCCGGGATCCACCATGGTGACGTTCGAAGTCTTCGCGCGTGCGGCGATCGAACTGCTTTCCGGAAAAAACGAAGCCAATCTGCCATTCACGCTGAGCCGGCTAGCGAAGGATTTTCGTCAGAAGACGGGGCTGACCCGGTTTCTGCCTGCGCTGCTTTCGCCGGATGGTGCACAAGTTACGCCGCTGCTGCCGTGGAAAGGGTCGGGCGATGTTCCCTCCCTGGCGCGCGCCAATGCGTTTCTGGTGACGGAACCGGATCGCGAAGAGTGGGCCGCGGGTGAACTGATCCGGGTGATGAACAAATGAGCGAACTTTCGCATTTTGATGGCACCGGGAGCCCGCGCATGGTGGATGTGTCGGCCAAGGTGGAAACCAGGCGCACCGCACGGGCGCACGCCTTTGTGCGGATCCGGCCTGA
Organism: Bryobacterales bacterium; assembly: GCA_038212805.1. Taxonomy (GTDB): domain Bacteria; phylum Acidobacteriota; class Terriglobia; order Bryobacterales; family Bryobacteraceae; genus JANXQZ01. Next base: position 3,165 of record JBBQUE010000372.1, read on the forward strand.
GGTGCTGGCGAAATTGCCGGAGAACCCTAAGGGCAACCCGCTGGAAATCGCGCGCATCGCGGGCGTGATGGCCGCCAAGAAGACCGCGGAACTGATTCCGTTGTGCCACCCGCTGCTGATCTCGCACGCGGATCTGGAAGTCACGGTGGAAGCTGGGGGCGTGCGGATTGTATCCACGGTTACCATCAGCGGACCCACGGGCGTGGAGATGGAAGCGCTGACGGCGGTCTCGATTGCGGCGCTGACGGTATACGACATGACGAAGGCGCTGGATAAGGGAATTGAAATTCAGGACGTCTATCTGTTGGAGAAGACCGGCGGCAAGAGTGGAGATTTCAAACGGGTATGATCCAGGTGGCCATTCTGACGGTGAGTGATTCCGTGGTGCGGGGCGCGCGCGACGATAAGTCGGGAGCGAATCTGCGAGCGCGGGCGGAGGAGTTGGGCTGGCAGGTTCATGCCAACGCGGCCGTTCCCGATGAGGTGCCCGAAATCGCGGGGCAGATGCGGAATTGGGCGGAATCCGGACAAGTGGACGTGATTCTCACTACCGGCGGCACCGGCATTGCCCTGCGCGACGTGACGCCCGAGGCCACGCGCACGGTGATTGACCGGGAGATTCCGGGCCTGGGCGAATTAATGCGCGCGGAAGGATTGAAGGCCACGCGCCTTGCGCCTTTGTCGCGCAGCCTGGTGGGGACGCGCGGGAAAGTGCTGATCGCGAATTTTCCGGGGTCGCCCAAGGGCGCGGTTGAATCGCTGAATGCCATTGCGCATCTGATAGCGCATATGGTGGATCTTTTGCAGGGAAGAACTGAACATGTTTAATAGCGAGACTGAGAGTGCTATGATCACGTCCTCTAAATGTATGCGGGTGTTTGGATTTTTGCTGTTGACGGGCGTTTGTTTCGCGCAGGCGCCGCAGACTCCGCGGCTCCCGGCCGAATCGCCGACGTTTTCCACCCAGGTGAAGGTGGTGATTTCGCCCACCACCGTTGTAGACAAGGCGGGCAACTATGTCAACGGCTTGACCATTGACGACTTCGAACTTTTCGACAACGGCAAGCCGCAGCGGCTGACGGCCGACATCGCCTTTCAGCCGCTTTCGCTGGTAGTGGCGGTGCAAGCCAGTTCCATGTTGACCGACATTCTGCCGAAGATTCAGAAGATCGGGGTGTTGATCGACAACCTGGTGCTGGGACAGAACGGCGAGGCGGCCGTGGTGGCTTTCGATCACCGCATCCGCGTGTTGCAGGACTTCACTACCGATGCGGGCAGGATTGACGCCGCCATGAAAAAGCTGACCGCGGGGAGCAGCAGCGCGC